>JAEZFJ010000348.1 GCA_023437755.1 Pseudomonadota bacterium | reverse complement strand
GGTCAGGCCGGACATCGGGCTGAGCTATGGCGCGGCCCTGCGCGCCTTCCTTCGACAGGATCCGGACGTCCTCATGATTGGGGAAATCCGCGACGCGGAGACGGCCGGTATTGCCATGCGCGCCGCCCTGACCGGGCACCTGGTGCTGTCGACCCTGCATACGAACACGGCGCTCGGGGCCTTTACGCGGTTGGCGGACATGGGGCTCGAGCGCTACCTGATTGCGTCGACCGTGGTCCTGGCGGCCGCGCAGCGCCTCGTCCGGCGGCTCTGCCCCCACTGCAAATCTGCGCATGCGCCCACACCTCAAGAAGCCTCTCTTTTTGCATCGACCGGGCTGGAGGAGCCGACAGCGATATGGGAGGCCGCAGGGTGTCCAAGCTGCCATCACGCCGGATACGTCGGGCGCATCCCGCTTGTTGAGGTCGTCGCGGTGGACGAAGGGCTGCGGCAGATGGTGCGCGAGGCCGCCCCGGAGGCGGTGATGGTCGAGCAGGCACTCGCTGCACAGGACAGTCTGCTCGGTCACGGACTGCAGCGGGTGGCCCAAGGCGAGACCACCCTTGATGAAGTGCGACGTGCCGTCGCGATTGACGCCTGATGCCGGCCGTCGTTCAACCATTTGCGGAAGAAAACGCCCCCGAGGGGACTTCTTATCGCTGCCTCGGGCTCCGGCCGGACGGCGTGACCGACTGGCGGGATGTGATGGCCGGGTCCATCGACGAGGCCGCTGCCTTGCTCCTGCAAGATGGCTGGATGCCGCTCTACGTTCGCGTGCGCGGCCGAAGTTTGCTTGAGCGCCTCAACGAACCGCTCTCGTGGCGTTCGAGCCTTTCGGGCGCAGACCGGGCCTTGCTGGCCGAGCGCCTCGCGATCCTGCTGGAGGCGGGCGTGCCGCTCGATCGATCCCTTGAGCTGCTGCGGCATGGCGTCAGGACGGCCAGCCTGCAGGCCTTGCTGGTGCGGGTCGCCGATCATGTTCGTCAGGGCGGAACGCTGGCGCAGGCGCTCCGGCGGGAAGCGCGGGATTTCCCCGGCTTTTTTACCGGCGTGGTCGAAGCTGCCGAGCGTAGCGGACGGCTGGCGCCGGCCCTGCGCACGCTTGGCGCCAACCTGCGGCAGATGGAGGAGATGCGCCAGCGGATGACAACGGCGCTCCTCTATCCGGCCATCGTTCTTCTCAGCGCCGTGGCGGCCCTTCTGATCGTCCTGACCGGCGTTCTTCCCCAGTTCGAGCCGCTGTTTGCCGGTGAGGAAAGCGGCCTGCCTGTACTCACCCGTGTCATGCTCTCTCTGTCCCGCTTTGTAACGCATCATGGCTGGCTGTTGATCGCAAGCGGCGGCCTTTTCGGGTTTGGCCTGTGGCACGCGCTGCGACGCCGGCACCCTATCCTCGATCGCCTTGCCAACCGTCTGCCCGGCCATCAATTGCGGATGGACTATCTGGCCGGGCGTTATTGCCGGATCCTTGGACTGCTCATCGCCAACGGCGTCAGTATCCTCGAGGCCTTGGAATTGACGCGCGGTGCTCTGGGCAGCGCGCGCTGGCGGCAATTCCTCGAGTGCACCATCCAGCATTTGCGCGAAGGCACGCCGGTTGCACAGGCCTTCGGCCGCGAGACGCTGCTGCCCGCCACGGCCCTGCGCCTGGTCGAGGTCGGCGCGGCCAGTGGTCAATTGGGGCCAATGGTCCTGAAAGCGGCCGAGCTGCTCGAGCTGGAGACCAAAACCAGAATGGAGCGGCTCGTGACCGTACTGCCGCCGATCGCAATTGTCGCGCTCGGCGGTCTGGTGGCGCTGATGATCCTCTCCGTCATGCTGGGCATTTTTTCGATGAACGAGATGGTGTTGCGATGACCCATTCCCGACAGCACAGGGCCGCGGCCCGCGACGCCGGCTATACCTTGCTTGAGCTGCTGGTCGTCATGGTCGTCATGGGGCTGCTGATCGCCATTGCCACGCCTCAGGCGATGAAGCTTCTGGGCGGCGCCAAGCATGACGCAGCCCGCCTGCAGATCGAGTCCCTGTCCCAGAGCGTCAACTTCTACCAGCTCGACGTCGGAGCCTATCCAACCGCAGAGCAATCCTTGCGCGCGCTCTGGCTGAAGCCAGAGGGGATAAGCCAGTGGCGCGGCCCGTACATCCGCAAGGAGGCCCAGCTGATCGACCCTTGGGGGCGGCCGTATCTCTACGCCATCCCGGGAGCAAACGCGCCGTTTGAAATCCGCACGCTCGGCGCTGACGGGCGCGAAGGCGGGGAGGGGGATGATGCGGACATCAGCAGCGCCGGCTGAAGGGGGCTTTACCCTGCTCGAGCTCCTGGTGGTGATGACCATCCTGGGAGTTCTTGCCGTCGCAGGAATAGCGGCCCTGCCGCAAGGCGAATCCGGTGCGCACCTGCGCCGTCTCGCATGGCAGATGGCGCAGGTGGCCAGAGATGCGCGCGCCGAAGCAGTGGCCACGGGTCAGGTGGTCGAGCTGCGCACCGAGCGCGCGGGACCATCGGCTGCTGTCCTAGTGGCCGGGCAGCGACACGCGGCTCCCGCTTATTCGGTCCAGATCGCGAGCAGTAATGCGGGCGAGCACCGCAGCAGCATTGTTTTCTATCCCGATGGCAGCAGCAATGGCGGGACGATCCTGATCGGTGAAGAGGCGCCGCGGCAAGTCCACATTGCCTGGCTGACAGGCAGGGTCAGCGTGCGCTGATGGGCACGGGACGGCACACGGAGGCAGGCTTTACGCTGGTCGAGGTCCTGGTCGCGTTTGTGGTGGCCAGCCTCGTGATGGCCAGTGTGGTCTCCGGCATGGTGGTAGCGCGCCAGCGCCAGCACCTGAGCCTTCGGGTCCTGGCCGCGCAGGGATTGGCCGATCGGCTGATCCATGAGGCCGCCCTGGCACCGGATTCTGCTCCTCAGCGGCGGGCCGGGCGGGAGGGAGAGCTTGCTTGGGCGCTGGCGACAACACCCGTCGGGGACAACGACGAAGAGGTCCCCTGGCCCCGATTGCGGAAAATCCATGTGACGGTGCACTGGGCAGACGACGCCCTTGTTGATGTGACAACCCACAGGCTGACGCCAAGTCTGGCGGAGGCCGACTTATGACCCGGACCCTGCCGAGCAACGAGGCCGGCTTTACGCTCGTGGAAATGCTGGTCTCGCTGGTGGCCAGCGCCCTGCTCCTGACCACGCTGACCTGGGTGGTTGCAACAGTCGCGTCGCAGTGGCGGCAATCCGAGGCCATAGCGGATGCCCAGGAAAACTGGGTCACGACCTCCCGAACGTTGGTCCAGCTGATTGAGATGGCGCAGCCCGGGCAAAGCGCAGGAGGCCTTGAGGGAACGGCCCAGTCCTTCTCCGTCCTGACCTTGGCCCCGCTTGCCACGGGCGAAGACGCCCTGGTTCAGGCTACAGTGAGCCTCGCGGACTCCGGCACGCTGGCCCTGCACCTGACACCACTCGCCGGCAACGGCCAACTCCCGTCGGCACTCCTTCTTGACGGGCTAGAAACGGTTCGGCTGCGCTATGCCCGTATGAGCGCGCAGGGCCTGGTCTGGGTGGCAGACTGGTCCCCAAGGGACAGGCTGCCAGCCGCCGTCGAAATGACGGTCGAGCCGCAGGGCGGTCCCGCGCCGTTGCGCCTGATCGCCAGGCCGCGACTGACGGTCGATCCCCGCTGTGGCCTCGATCCGGTAACGTTGGAGTGCCGGATGTGACCTGGCACCCGACCATCGCAGACGTGAAGGCTGCAAGCCGCGTATTCTTCGAATGGTGGGGCCGGGAGCTCGCCGAACTCGTGCCGGAGGCCCTTCGGCCCCGTACGCCCCCCGTCTTGACCTGGATGCTTCGCTGCGCCGAAACCGAGACCGTGATGTCACGTCGCCTCGCCGGGGCCGAAGAGGAAGCTAACCCCGTCGAGGTCTGGCGCAGCCCTTGTCCCGTCGCAGCCCTCCCGGACAAAGACTGGCAGGCGCTGGCCGCCGAAATTGATAATGGCGTGCTGGAGATCTGGCTGGAGGCCCCCTGGCTCTATTCCACGCGGGTGCAGCTTCCCTTGGAGGCTCGTCACCGCTTGAAGGCGACGGCACGGCTGCAACTGAGCCAAATTGCACCGCTCGAGCCCGACGCGCTGCTCTACGATGCGCAGCGCCTGCCCAAGCGTGTGCGCAGGAACTTCATCGACGTGGCCATTGCCATTGTGCGGCGCGACCTGGTCGATGACCTGCTCGGCCGCTGTGCTCGTTTTGGCCTGCCGTCCCCACGCGTCCTGGGCCACGGACGAGAGGGCGTCTGCTTCACGTTCCTTGCGCCGGCCCAGGTGCAGCAGGCAACGACAGAGCGCCGCCGCGAGGCCCGCCTGCTTGTGTCCTTTGGGGTCCTCCTGCTCTTGGCCAGCCCAGGGCTTGAAGCGCTGGCCCGCTGGCAAACCGGAAAGATCGAGGCCCGCCTCGGACAGCTGGAACGCGACATGGAAGCCCAGTTGCGCGAAACGGCCGGGCAGGTCTGGGCCACGCGTCTCAGCGAGGCGATCGGGCCGCTCATCCAGGCACCGCCCGTGAGCCACTATATCAATGAGCTGGCTCTTCTTCTGCCCCCCGATCGAGCCCTGGCTGCTGGCGGGCGAGACGCCCGGCAGCGCCCTGGCGCAGCTACAGGAACAGGCCCGCAACATGGCCGAAGCGCAAGGCCTGGTCGTCGAGCTGATCGAGGCGCGCCCGCTGGTCCAGAATGGGCCCGCAACCATGGTGTCGGTCGATATCGTCGCCCGCGGCCCGGAGCGGGCGCTCCTGACTGTGTTGCATCAATGGGAAGCGGGCCCCGTGCCTCTGGTCGTACGCAGAGTGCGCATCACGGCGGCCCTTCAGGCCGGCATGCATCCAACCATGGAGGCTCAGTTGCACGGCATCTGGGCACGATCCCCGGAGGTGCGCTGATGACCCTGCTCGGCCGGCTGCTTGCTGCCCTTCATGGCCTGGTTGTCCTCGCGATCGTTGGTCTAGCCTCAGCCATGCTGGCCGCACCGCCAGCGCTTCCGCTGCCTGCGCGGGTCGTCACGACCCCGAACATGGTCAAGCCGCGCCCTGTAGTGTCGATCGAGGCGGCGCTCGAGCAGCCGATCTTCAATCCGGCTCGCCAGTTCCCCGCTGAGGCTTCGGACATCGAAGAGGCTGCGCCGGAGGCGCTGCCGCTGCCCGAGCTTGTGGGACTGGTCGAGAGCCGCGGGGACAGGCTGGCGCTGTTTCGGGAGGCCGGAAGCACAAACGTCGAGATCGTGCGCCAGGGCCGCAGTATCGCCGGGTGGCAGGTGGCGGCGATCCGAGCCAGCCAGGTGACGCTCTGGCGGGAGGGAGAGGCCGTGGTGCTGCGCCTCGACCCGACAGGCCAGTCCGTCAGCACGACACCAGTGACCACCTCCATGATGCAGGGCGCCCCGCTGGTGGGAGTGCCTGCCCCATCGGATGCACAGCCGGCAGAGATGGCCGGAGAGGAGTAGACCATGAAATCCTTGGTGCCCTGCGTCGTTCTGATGTGCGGACTGCTTGGCCTTCCTCCCCTGGCTCATGGCGCGGGTCAGGACCCGTCTGATGACATCCTGTCAGACGCTGGAGCCACTGTTGAGTATTGGGGGGCCGAAACACGGCCTGACGACCTACCAGCGCCCGACACGGAGGAGATCTATTACGATGAGCGCGAAGGCGTTGCGCTTCAGTTCGTCGACGTAGACGTGCGCAAGGTGGTCGATGCGGTCCTCGGGGACACGCTCAGGGTCAGTTATATTATCGACCCGGCGGTGCAGGGCACGGTGACCTTGCGCTACAGTCGACGGGTTGCCCGTGCCTCCCTCGTCCCGGCACTCGAAGCGGCCCTATCGAATATCGGCGTGGCAGTTGTCCGGCGCGGCGAGACGTTTGTCGTTGTGCCGATGCAGACAGCGGGGAGCCAACAGGTCAGCCTGGACGGCGCTGGAGATGGCGGGTCGCTGGGCCCGGGCTATGCCGTTGAGATCCTCCCCCTGCGCTACGGCTCCGCCCGGGAAATCGCCAAGGTGCTTGGCCGGTTTGCGCGCAAGGAGGCGGTCGAAATCGACCCCGGGCGCAACCGGCTGATCGTCACCGGCACGGCACCGGAGCGTGCGGCGATCCGGCAGGTGGTCCGCAGCCTGGACGTGGACAGCCTCAAGGATATGGCCTTTGCATTCTATCCGCTGTCCGTCGTCGATCCGGAGACGCTGGTCAGCGACCTTGGACAGATCTTTCAGCCGCCGCTGGATATTCTGGGTTCGCGGGTACGTCTTGTGCCGATGCCCCGCATGAAAGCAGTGCTGGGCATTGCGCATCGCCGCGACGATCTCCAGCAACTGGAGCCCTGGATCAGGCGACTGGACGCGGGCGCTGGCGGCAAACGCCAGATTTATGTCTATCAGGTACAGAACGGCCGAGCCAAAGACCTGGCCGATGCCTTGCAACAAGTCGTCTCGGGCCTCTTCATGACCACATCGGCCCAGCCTTCAGGCGCTGCTCCGGTACCCGGCGCGGCACCGCCGCCGGCGACCCAACAAGCCTTGCCGCCCACAGCCAATACCATGCTCAATGCCGGGGCTGACACGGCGCGCATCGTGCCCAACGAGGAGCAGAATTCGCTACTGATCTTCGCCACCGGCGAGGAGTATCAGACGTTGAAGGACGCTCTCGACAAGCTCGATGTCATGCCGCGACAGGTGCTGATCGAGGCCGTTCTGGCAGAGGTCACCCTTTCCAACGATCTGCGCTTTGGCCTGCAGTGGTTCCTCCAGACGGAAGGCGGTGACCACCGCTTCACGCTCTCCGAGGCGGAAAATGGCTCGGTCAGCAGCCAGTTTCCGGGTTTTTCCTATGGATTTACCGGCTCACAGAACGCACGTGTCGTCCTGAATGCGCTGCAGAGCCGCACCAATGTCCGGGTCCTCTCCGCCCCAAAACTGATGGTTATCAATAACCAGACGGCAACTCTGCAGGTTGGTGATCAGGTGCCGGTGATCACGCAGACCAGCCAAGGCATTTCCGCGCCGGACGCGCCCCTGCTCAGCACGGTTGAGTTGCGCGACACCGGCGTGATCCTGAAGGTGACGCCGCGGGCATCGGACAGCGGGCAGGTCACACTCGACATCTCGCAGGAGGTCTCCGACGTAGTGCCTACCACGACCAGCGGCATCAACTCGCCAACAATCCGTCAGCGCCGCTTGGCCAGCACGGTGACGACTGCGTCGGGCCGTATGATCGCGCTCGGTGGCCTCATTCGGGAGAATGCGAGCAAGGGCCGCAGCGGCGTGCCCCTGCTCTCTGACATTCCGCTGATCGGCAACGTTTTCCGGACTAACACTCACGATAACCGGCGCACCGAACTTGTAGTGCTGCTGACGCCCACGGTCATGCGGGATCCCGCCGAGGTTCAGGAAACGGTCGATGAATTCCTCGAGAAACTCCAAGTGCTCCGCCCGCTGGTGGAAGCGGCGCGCTGAAGAACGTACGGGACAGGATGGCTATGTGCTCCTGGCCGCACTTTGGTTGCTTTTGCTCGGCGGACTGATCGCCACGTCCGTGCTGGCCACCAGTCTATGGGCAGCACGCGATACCAGTGCGCACATCAAGCAGTGGCATCAGCAGGTGAGCCTGGAGGGCGCAGTCCATGCAGTCATTCATGATCTTCTTCGCGAAGGTCACCGCAGCCAGTGGCTGGCCACCGGCTATGCTGCTTTGCCAGATGGGCAAGAGGCGACCTCAATCGAGGTGAAGGTCAGTTGGGAGGCCGGCCGCGTGGATTTAAATACAGCATCCTGGGACGTCATCGAGCGAGCCTATGCTGCCGCTGGCGCTCCGCCCGCGGACATAAGGCAGGCCGTGGCAAGCCTACTGACACGGCGCGAGGGTGTGGCCGGACAGCATCTTGGGAGGCTTCGTGAAGTGCCGGG
>JAEZFJ010000338.1 GCA_023437755.1 Pseudomonadota bacterium | reverse complement strand
ATCATCAGCATCGCCGGGGACACGGCCACTGACCCGCATCCAACGGGAAAAGCAGGACCTGATCCTGTCGGCAGCGCTGGAGGTGTTCTCGGTGCACGGCTTCCGTGGCGCCACCATCGACCAGATCGCCGAGGTGGCGGGGATGAGCAAGCCGAACCTGCTCTACTACTTCCCGCGCAAGGAAGAGATCTATCGGCGGCTGCTGGCCGAACTGCTCGACACCTGGCTGGCGCCGCTTCGGGAAATGAACCCCGATGGCGACCCCTTTCCCGAGATACGCTCGTATATCCGCCGTAAGCTCGAAATGGCGCGCGACTTCCCGCGCGAATCGCGGCTGTTCGCCAACGAGATGCTGCAGGGCGCCCCGCGGGTGAAGGAGATGATCGAGGTCGATCTCAAGGCGTTGGTCGACGAGAAAGCCAAGGTGCTGCTGGGCTGGATGGACGAGGGCAAGCTTGCCCGCACCGACCCTTATCACCTGATCTTTTCGATCTGGGCGACGACGCAGCACTATGCCGACTTCGACGTGCAGGTGCAGGCGGTGCTGGGACCCGGCCGCAATGGTGAGGGCCGCTTCGAGGATGCCGCCCGCTACCTTGAAAACCTGTTCATGCACGGGCTGTCAGCACGCTCGCGGGCGGGTTCGCCCGCATAGAAACGGGGCGCCACAGCGCCCCGCTTCACCGACTCGGTAGGCCAAAGAATCAGCTCTTTTTCGGAGCCCGGGCGGTTTCCTGCTCGGTCTGGGCGCCGGTCTGCGGACGGGCCGGGCCGAGGATCGGCTTTTCGCCCATGGGCTCGCTGTTGAGGATGCTGAACTCGCCCTTGCCATCGATCGAGGGACCCGTGGTCCAGCGGCCTTCCGGAGGCGAATCGTTCAGCATGTGGCTGAAGTAGGCATAGGAGAATTCGCGGGTTTCTTCCGACTGCGGGTGGCTGTTGGGGATCGGGAAGGCGCCCTTGTCGCCGCCGAGTTCCTCGAGCGCCGCCTTCCACTGGTTCTGGTGCATGGCATCGCGGGCGATCAGGAACTGCAGCATGTCCTTCATGCCCGGATCACTGGTCATGTTGTAGAGGCGCACGGCGAGGACCCGGCCGGTGGATTCGGCCATGATGTTGGCCGTCATGTCGGCGGCAATGTTGCCGCTGGCGTAGATATGGCTCATGTCGAAGGGCACGCCGTCGCTGTCCACCGGCATGGCGGACAGGCCCGAGGACAGGATGTTCTTGAGGTTGACCCCGCCCATTACCGCGCTGGCGATGGGGTCCTTGGCGACCTCGTCCTTGACGCCGACCGGTGCTCCTTCGAGGTTGAGGGCAACAGCGGTCGCCAGCATCTCGATATGGCCGAGTTCCTCGGTGGCGGTGTTGAGCAGCATGTCCTTGTATTTCGGATTGCCGCGCGCCCCCATGGCCTGGAAGAAGTACTGCATGCACACGCGAATTTCGCCTTCGACGCCGCCGATCGCCTGCTGCAACGCGCGCGCGAACAGCGGGTCGGGCGTTTCGACGCGCACCGGGTACTGCAGTTTGCCATCTGTGTAGAACATGCCGGTCTCTCCAAGTTGGACTGAAGACCGGTGAACACCGTCACCCCGGCTGCGTTGCGAACGAGCCGCGGCTGCGATGCGTGTTAACTTGCTGTCAGCTCACTGTCAGGCCGGCGGTAGTCCGGCAGCGATGGGGTGGAGAATCTCGGAGCGCGCGCTGGTCGTATTGGCAGCGGTGGCCGCAAACATGGCGAGGATCATCAGCGACAGCAATACGGCGATGCGCATCTTGGGCCTCAGAGCTTGGGCGGCAGTTCTGGCGCCGGCTCCCCCGGAGGTCAAGCTCGCCGTTGAGATTTGATTAACCGTCGATTTTTGCACAAATGCGACAGCCTACCCGCCTAACAGGCCGCTGGTGCGGATGCCATCGAAGACGAATTGCACCGCCAGCGCTGCGAGCAGGATACCGACGACGCGCGACACCACGGAAAGGCCCGTCAGCCCCAGAAGGCGCTGGATCGGCATGGCAACGAGCAGGGTGATCCAGGCAAGGGCAAGCACCGAGACCAGCGCCGCAATCACCAGCCAGAAATCACCATCCGTCCGAGCCCCGGTGGACAGCAGGATCACCGCGCTGATCGCGCCTGGACCAGCGAGCAGCGGCATAGCGAGCGGAAACACGGAGATATCCTGCGCCTTGCGCGCTTCGTCCTCTTCCTCATGGGTGGTGCCGGTGCCGCCGGAATGGCGGGCGAAGACCATGTCGATGGCGATCAGCAGCAGCAGCACGCCGCCGGCGGTACGAAGGGCCGGGATGGTGATGCCGAAGACATCGAGGATGGCGTTGCCGAGAAAGGCGAAGAAGATGAGGATGACCAGGGCGATGACCACGCCGCGGGTGGCGAACAGCCGCCGCTCTGCCGGGGTGTTGTCCTTGGTCAGCGCCGCGAAGATGAAGGCGATGTCGGCAACGCCGACAGTGGCGAACAGGGTTGCGAAGGCGACGAGGTAGGGGGCGGTGTCCATGGATCAGCCGCGCCGCCGCTCGATCGCATCCCAGATCATCACCGCGATGTCGGGCCCGCCGAAGCGCTTGATTTCGCGAATGCCGGTGGGGGAGGTGACGTTGATCTCGGTGAGGTAGTCGCCGATGACGTCGATGCCGACAAAGATCATGTCGCGCTCGTTGAGCGCCGGGGCGATGGTGGCGCAGATCTCGCGATCTCGGGCCGTCAACTCGACGAATTCGGGGCGGCCGCCGACATGCATGTTGGACCGCGCCTCGCCGTCGGCGGGTATGCGGTTGAGCCCGGCGACCGGTTCGCCGTCGATGATGATGATGCGCTTGTCGCCCTTGCGGACGTCCGGCAGGTACTTCTGGATCATGAAGGGTTCGCGGAAGCTGTTCTCGAACAGCTCGAGGAGGCTGGCGAGGTTGTGGTCGCCCTCCTGGATGAAGAACACCCCTGCCCCACCATTGCCGTAGAGTGGCTTGACGATGATGTTGCCGTGCTCCCGGCGGAACTGGTGAATCAACTGGCGGTCGCGCGTCACCAGCGTCGGCGGCATCAATTCGGGAAACTCGGTGACGAGGATTTTCTCCGGCGCGTTGCGGACGGCGGCGGGCGGATTGACCACCAATGTCCCGGGATGGATCCGCTCCAGCATGTGGGTGAGCGTGATGTAGTTCATGTCGAAGGGCGGGTCCTGGCGCATCAGCACCACGTCCTGGGTGGAGAGGTCCACGCGCGTCGCTTCGCCCAGGGTGAAGTGCTGGCCCTTTACGGCGTCGGTCACGG
>JAEZFJ010000280.1 GCA_023437755.1 Pseudomonadota bacterium | reverse complement strand
GCCCTACATGATCACCGAATATGGCGGGCACATGTACCCCACCAAGGTACACGACCAGGAGCAGCGCCAGGCCGAGCACGTCCGCCGCCATCTCGAAGTGATGAACGCCGCCTATGGCGATCCGCAGATCGCCGGCTGCATCGGCTGGTGCGCCTTCGACTACAACACCCACAAGGATTTCGGCTCCGGCGACCGCATCTGCCACCACGGCGTCATGGACATGTTCCGCGAGCCCAAGTTCGCCGCCTACGCCTATGCCAGCCAGTGCGAGCCCGACGAGGAGGTGATCCTCAAGCCGGTGACCTTCTGGGCCCGCGGCGAGCGCAACATCGGCGGCGTGCTGCCGCTGATCGTGCTGACCAACTGCGACGAGGTGGAACTGCGCTACGGCAACAACCCGCCCAAGCGCTTCCGCCCCGACCGCGAAGCCTTCCCGCATCTGCCGCATGCACCGGTGATCATGGACCGCGAGGACTTCACCGCCGACGAACTCGGACGCTGGGGAATGTCATGGGAAAGCGCCGTTATCATCGGCTATGTCGGCGGCAAGGCGGTCAAGACGATCAACTTCGTCGATGATCCCGTGCCCACGACGCTGGAGGTGGCGGCTGATGCCGACGCGATCGCCGGCGCAGGTGAGACCGTCCGCGTCATGGTCCGTGCGCTCGACCAGGCGGGCAACAAGCTGCCCTTCTTCTTCGATCCGGTCAGCATCGAGGTCTCCGGCGCCGCCGAGCGCCTCGGCCCGGCGCTGGTGCCGCTGCGGGCCGGCTCCACCGGCTTCTGGGTCCGCGCCACGGGGCAGGGGCCGGTCACGATCACCGTCACTAACGAGCGGCTTGGCCGCCAGTCCATCACGCTCACGGCGAACTAAGGGGGAAGTCGTCATGTCGGGATTGAAGCTCAGGGGCGTTCGCAAGTCCTTCGGCGCCATCGAGGTGATCAGGGGCGTCGATCTCGACATCGGCGACAAGGAGTTCGTGGTCTTCGTCGGCCCCTCCGGCTGCGGCAAGTCCACGCTCCTGCGCATGATCGCCGGGCTCGAGACCATCACCGCGGGCGAGCTCGAGATCGGCGGCGAGCGGATGAACGATGTCGATCCCTCCCGACGCGGCATCGCCATGGTGTGCCAGAGCTACGCGCTCTACCCGCACATGACGGTGCGCGACAACATGGGCTTCGCCCTGCGCTTTGCGGGTGCCCCCAAGCCCGAGATCGAGCGCCGCGTCGGCGAAGCCGCCCGCATCCTCGAGCTCGAGCCGCTGCTCGGGCGCTACCCCAAGGAGCTCTCCGGTGGCCAGCGCCAGCGCGTCGCCATCGGCCGCGCCATTGTGCGCCAGCCCGACGTCTTTCTGTTCGATGAGCCGCTCAGCAATCTCGATGCCGAACTGCGCGTTCACATGCGGATCGAGATCGCCCGTCTTCACCAGGAACTGCAGACCACCATCATCTACGTCACCCATGACCAGGTCGAGGCGATGACGCTGGCCGACCGCATCGTGGTGCTGCGCGATGGAAACATCGAGCAGGTCGGCACCCCGCTCGAGCTCTATGACGATCCGGACAATCTGTTTGTCGCCGGCTTCATCGGCTCGCCCCGAATGAACTTCCTCAACGGCACCGTCGAGAACGGCGCTATCCGCCTGACCGACTATCCCGCCAACCTTGTCCCCTCGCCGGTCCCGCTCTCCGACGGCACCGCCGTCACCGTCGGCATCCGCCCCGAACACTTCCGCCGGGAAGGCCCCGCCGCCCTCGACGTCACCGTCGAACTCATCGAGCATCTGGGCGGCGAAACCTACGCCTATGCCCGCGGCGCGGCCGGTGAATTGCTGACCATCGTCACCGGCAACGACCGCCAGCTCGCCTCCGGCGACAGCTACCGCGCCCACTTCGACCCCGCCCAGATGCTTGTCTTCAACGAAGCCGGCCGGCGGTTGCGCTAGCGCTCACGCCGCCTGCATCTGCGCCTTGGCGGCCCTGAGTTCCCGCCCCGGCGGCAGGCCGAACAGCCGCCGGTAGTCGCGGGTGAACTGCGGCACACTATCATAGCCCACTGCGTAGGCGGCGTTGCTGATCATCTCGCCCTGGCTCAGCATCCGCCGCCGCGCCTCTATCAACCGCACCTGCTTCTGGAATTGCAGCGGGCTCAGCGAGGTGATCGCCCGGAAATGCTGGTGGAACGACGACACTCCCATTCCCGCGACCGCGGCCAGTTGCTCCACCCGCAGCGGCTCGGCAAAGCTGGTGCGGATCACCTCCACCGCCCGTGCAATGCGCTGCGCATGACTGTCGGGCACGCCGAGGCTGCGGATTGCGCCGCCATGCCGCCCCGTCAGCAACCAGTAATGGAGTTCGCGCACCAGGTGCGGCTCCAGCACCGGCAGCGCCGCCGGCCGCTCCAGTAGCCGGATGAGCCGCAGCGCGGTATCGGCCACCTCGCGCTCTGTCGGGTCCACGCGCACGGGGGCGGCGGCGTCGACCGGCGTCGGCCCGATCTCCATCACCAGCGCAGCGATCACCGACGGATCGAGCTCGATCACCAGCGAGAAATACGGCGCCGCAGGACTTGCGCGCGTGATCTGGCTCACCGTCGGTACATCGGCGGTGATCAGCAGCGACTCCCCGGCGCCGAATTCGAAGCTGCTGCTGCCGGTCGTCACCCTCTTGCTGCCCTGCAGCACCAGCGCCACCAGCGGGCGGTTAATGGCGAACTGCAACGGGGACGGGGTCAACTCCCGCACGATGGATAACCCCGTAATGGCCGTTCGGGCAACGCCGTCCGCGTCTGCATGGGCGGCGGCATAGCGGCTGACGGCGGTGAGCAGGGCGCTTTCCATGACCCGACACTATGCCTCACGCACTGTCTTCGCAACACGGATTGGAGAAACGGGCAAGAAACGCCGACGAACGGGCAACATGCCGGAGCCGGTCTGGACGATGGTGCACTCATCCCAGCGCCCATCGAAAGGAAGGCACACCATGACCGTATCCATCGTCACCGGCGGCAGCCGCGGCCTTGGCCGCAACACCGCTCTCAGCATCGCCCGACGCGGCGGCGACGTCATCCTCACCTACCGCACTGGGGTCGAGGGCGCCCAGGCGGTGGTCGATGCCATCGAAGCCATGGGCTGCAAGGCCGCTGCCCTGCAGCTCGACACCGCCGACGTCTCCCGCTTCCCCGCTTTCGTCGACCAGGTTCGCTCGGTGCTGGTCTCCTGGGGGCGGACCGATTTCAACCACCTCGTCAACAATGCCGGCCATGGCGAGATGGCGGACTTCGCCGCCACCACTGAAGCCCAGTTCGACGCCCTGTTCGACGTCCATGTGAAGGGCGTTTTCTTCCTCACCCAGGCCCTGCTGCCGCTGCTGGCGGATGGCGGGCGCATCGTCAACTTCTCCTCTGGGCTGACCCGCGTCTCCTATCCGGGCTTCTCCGCCTATTCGGCCGCCAAGGGCGCCATCGAGATCCTGACGCTCTATCTCGCCCGCGAACTCGGCAGCCGCGGCATCACCGCCAATGTCGTCGCTCCCGGCGCCATCGAGACCGACTTCCTCGGCGGTGCGGTGCGCGACACACCGGCCTACAACGAGGCCTTCGCCAACATCATCGCGCTCGGCCGGGTCGGCCTCCCCGAAGACATCGGCCCTGCCGTGGCAAGCCTGCTCGGCCTGGAAAACCGCTGGATCACGGCCCAGCGCATCGAAATCTCCGGCGGCCAGAACATCTGACCTGACC
>JAEZFJ010000374.1 GCA_023437755.1 Pseudomonadota bacterium | reverse complement strand
AGGCTAGCCCATCAGGCGATCGCGATGTCCGTTCCGACGGCAGGTCTCGACGAACTCCGCCGCCGAGGCCGGTTCGTTGCGAAAGCGCGCGAATTCGTCGGGACCGACGCGAAAGTAGGCCTCGTATTCGGCGAGGTGGTGCAGCCCGCCCCGGGTGATGGGCGTCGACAGGTAGTGCGCGCCGGTCCGGGTATCGACGCCCAGGCTGAACCGATGCTGCCGGCTGACGAAGAGGTCGGTGAAGCGGCTGGTCAATCGTCTCTCCTTGGGGCGTTGCTGGCTTATTCCTCTTCGCGATCCCAATAGACCTGGCCGCGGATCAGCAATTCCTCGGGCGCGGCCGGATCGGCGCCGTCCAGCATGGCGAAGAAGTGCCGCTCCTGCCCGTCCGGTCCGTCAAGGATCATGGTGAAGTCCTCGAAACGGTAGGTCAGGCGCTGCGACTCGTCATCGCCGGGCACCACGGTGATGAAGGAACCGGCGAAATTGCCGGCGATGAAGCCACCGCGGGTGTAGGTGACGGTGCCATCGGCGCTGAAGACATATTCGCGATCGCTGCGGGCACCGCCACTGCTCACCTGCAGGTAGTAGTAGGGCCCCTCCAGACGCTGGTTCCCCGGCATCGGCACCAGGCGCTTTGCGTCCGAGAGGTCGATCTCCGTGCCTTCATCGACACCGCCGGAATGGGCCAGCGTGACCTTGCCCCAGTGGTCGGACCAGGTGAACCAGCGCTCAGGCTCGCGCTGCCGCGACCGGTCCACATTCAAATCCGTGAAGGCGAAATCCCATTCGTGTCGGTAGGCCGTGCCGTCCCGCAGCAGCACATAGATGTCCTCCTGGCGGTCGATATAGCCATTGCCGAAGGCGTCGATGCGGTTGGAGAAATCGGCGGCGTAGAGCACGCGGTCGACCTGGTTCATTGCGATGCCGGCATTGGGGCCGGCAAAGGCCTCCGCGAACTCCAGCGGGCGGAGCATGAGGCCGGCGCTGTCGTCGATGGACGGGGCGGCGTCGGTGGCCTTGGCTTTCGAGACACGGCAATCGCGGAGATTGACAACGCCGCCGACGCGCTGTTCCAGAACCCAGCTGGGTGAGCCGGTGACCACCACATCGGTGCCGAAGCCTTCTGCGAAGAGGTGTTCGTCCCGTTCGCTGGCGAAGTCGCTGCAGCGGACCTCGAGGCTGGACTGCCAGTCGCCGCGCCACTCGCGCAATTCGTCCTCCGAGACGACGCGTCCGCGCAGGTGCAGTTCGCCCTGGGCCTCTAGCCATGCGAGGAGATGCTCTTCGCGGGCTTCCTTGAGGTGTCGGTTGTCCTCGGCGCCGGCTTTGCTGCCCACCTCCTCCATCACGGCGAGAGCGCGGGTCCACAGCTCGGCCAGCGCCATGACGCCGAAGTCCGATGGGCCGAAGGTGGGCGCAGTGGCGTCGGCGACGTCGATGCCGAAATCTTCGGCGTCGCGCACCAGGCTGCGGATGGAGCTGGCGAGGTCCAACATGTCGTCGTCCAGTTCCTGCGCCAGGTCATGGCAGGGCGAGGCATCGGCCTCTATAGCGGCGACAACTTCCGCACGGGCGCTGGCCCAATAGTTGTCGAGGTCGGCGCCAAGGCCGTCATAGGCGACCACGGCGGCGGCCAGCAGTCGGTCGTAGGCTGCGAGATCGACTTCATGGGCCCAGCCGGCCATGAAGTCGCTTCGCGCGGTCTCGCCGTCCGGAAAGCGCTCGTCGCAGACGTCCACAAGCGCCCGTGCTTCAGTGACGGACGTCACCGTGTTCCCCATCAGTTCGGCGTATTCCGCAGCCTCATCCGCAAGGGTGGGCGGCGCGAGGAGGAGGATGGCGACAGCGGCGAGGGGGCGTTGCACCGGAAGTCTCCTCAGAGTTGGCCTTGCCGTTCGTAGATTCATCGCGTTTCCCTGCCCGGCTTGGATGACCATTGGACGCCGCCCCCCTTCGCACTCTTGGGCAGCAGAGCGAAAAGATATCCTGGTGCTGTTCCCCAACACCGGACGCCGCCGCGCCGTCTTACATGGGTTTGGTCCATGTTCTTGCAGGTGATGGAATGTTCGCTGTTCTATAGGACGACTGGGTCAGGAAATGCTTGGACTTGGCTGCACAATTGCGCTTGGTGTTTGACAAGCACCAATCCCAGACTTCGACGATCGTCCAATGGTCGAGAAACATCAAAGGGAGCAGCGGCGATGCCCAAGGCGGTATTGGTCATTGGGATTGTTGCGGCGGTGGCGCTTGCCGGAGCGGTATTCTATGGCTTCGTTCTTCGGGAGGAGTCTCTGGCCAGGGGCGCACTGGTTGAGGCGTTGCTTGAAGAAGCTGACGAGAACAAGCTGACCGCAGTCTTTGCCCGCTTCGTGCCGCTCGAGGCCGGTTTCGGCCAGCAGGCCGCCGTGCTGATCGCCAATGGCTTTCGCTGCGCCATCCGCCCGGCCAATGTGGCGGGCAGCAGCTACCTGACCTGCGACCGCCCAATCGAGGGCACCGGTTATTGCCGCGGCTTCCAGTTTTACAGCTACCAGACGGAGGCCGGCGAGATCATCGAGGTCCTCGGATCCGCCTTCGATGGCGAGCGCCACCGGAACATGCTCGGCCGATGCGAGAACTTCCGCCAGAGCTTCTTCGACCTGGCGGATGATCTCGGTGGGATGGATCTGGCCGCTGAACCCTAACGGATCAGCTCAGATAGCCGTCGCGCAGGATGGTCATCATGTCCATCTGCTGGTGGATGTCATCCACCAACTCGCCCATGGAGTAGCTTGTCATCCGTTCCGAGCAATCTTCCGCCGTGGGAGCGGGCGGGCGTACCTCTTCGGCCATGCCGAGGATCGCTGCCTGCTCACTCTGGGGCAGCAGCGCAAACAGCTCCCTCAGTTCGCCGTAGTTCACCCGGTAGCGGCCCTCGTGGCAGACGTCGGCGTAATCCATGTGGCGGTGCGCCATATCGACCGTGGAGCGCGCACGGTTCCTGAGGTCGCGGCTCACCTCCTGTACCTCGCCGCGTTCGACAATGTTCGCGACCAGGTTGCGGTTGGCTTCGCTGAGGCCGGAATAGGTCAGCGGCGGCAGATCGGAATCGGGAGTAAACCACTTAGCGGGTCGCACGAGGTCGAGGGACGCCGCCAGTTGTAACAGGCAGACCAGCACGGCGACGCCTGCAACAGCCTTGCTCACCAGGGCCTTGGTGTCTCGCGACAGCAAGGTCCGCACGGCGAGGCCAAGCCCGACAAGCGCCAGAATAGCACCGACGAAGTTGAACTGCTCATCCCGGACCATCGCCCCGTTGACGGTGAGGGTGTGGGAACTGCCGACAAACAGGAAGAAGGGAACGACCCCGAGAGCGAGCGCGCTAAGCGGGGTCTTGAGGCCCGAAAGAGGGGAGGCTGAAGTCACGGAGCGACACTCACCGCGGGAAAGGACAGGTTCGCCAGTGCGTCGAGCGCCTCGCTGCGCATGGCACCGAGGCCGGTCATGAAGCTGGTGGCTCCATCCTCGCCGTAACCGCGACGGCTGATGCCGACCAGAGCCACCCCTTCGCCATTTCCAAGCGCCTGATAGCGGTAGGCATTCCATTCGACGATCACCGGATCAGCCCCAAGATCGCTGACCAGGAAGTCGAGGAGTACCTCTCCCGTAGCGTCGTTCCGCATGAGGTCGTAGTTGAGCACCGGGTCCACGCCCTTGCGGGCTTCGAGTGACTGGATCTGCGATGCGGCTGCATCCATGGGGGTGAGGGCGCCGATAACGGCCTCAACGAGGATCATGTCCTGGTAGGTCTCCACCTCCTGGCCCGCCGGCACATATTCCTGCTTGACGTAGTTTTCGGACGCTTGCGACGTCCAGGTCAGGGCGTAGTCCTCGCCCTGGAAGAAGATCGGGCCTGGCACACCGAGCAGGTCGGACTGCGCGGCGCTGGGCATCAGCGTCAGGGCGGCAATGGCCGCAGCCCCGGTGATTGTCTGGATCGGTCGCAAGATAGCCTCCAAGCTGGTTTCGTGAATAGGACGTGACCTGGCACTATGGTATTGGCCCCGCCCGAACTTTATTGTCTCCGGGAGGGCCAATAGTGCGGGGCGCCATCGCGCCTCACTATGGACGCTTCCGAGGAGACGAAGCCATGTCCGCATTGCGTTCCGAGGTCTTGCCAGCCACCCGGTTGCCTCGTCGGGGGGAATTGGCGCGGGTGGCCGCGGCATCAGTGTTGGCGAGCGCGGGCTCTATCGGCTGGTCTGCCGCCGACAGCTTGCCCCAAGGGATGGACGGGCTTCTCATGGTCGAGCTGAGGCGGCTGCCGCCGGCTCCGGAGCCGGTCGAGGCAGATTCCTGTGACCATCTGCTGGTGGAGCCCGGTACGACCGGCGGAGCCGAGGCGAAGGCGCTCGGCTGGGCCGTCACCGGCGAGGTGTCGCTGGGTGGACTTGACGCGGTTAGCTTCGTCGGCGGTTTCGAGCCCGGCACCAGCGGCTCCTGCCGGTCGAGCGATGGCAATGTGGCGCTTTTCGAGGGCGACCAGTTGCGCTGGCTGGTCTATGGCGAAGAGGGCGCGAGCGGACGCATCGGGAGCATCCAGCCGTTCGAGGATAGGGCAATCCGGATCTGGGGTGGCGACTTTCTCCCGCAGCCGGTTGCCGACCTGCATGTCGATGCAAGCGGGGCGGTATCCCTGGCGGCGCTGGCCGATGAGGAGCAGTTTTGCGACGGGCAGGCGTTGGTGCCCAACATCTACGGCATGCCCATCGCGGCAGCGCGCGAGGAACTGGCTTCGGCCGGCTGGGGGCCCCTTCTGGGCATCCTTCCCGGCGAGCCCGCCGACTCGCGCGCCGAGGCGCTGAAGGCGGCGGGCATCTACGAAGTGCAGTCGTGCTCGCCAACTGGCTTCGGCTTTTGCAGCTTCCGCTATAGCGGCCAGTTTGCCGAATTGTCGGTGGTCACCGTCGGGGATGGGACGCCCTCGTCCACTCCAAACGTCGCCCGCTATGGCGTCTCCTGCGCCACTCCGGGGGTGGAGTAAGCAAGCGGGAGCAGGCGGCCGCTACTCTGGACAACGCCCCCAAACCTCGGTCTCGGCCGCAGTGCTGATGACCATGACATCCGCTCCGGGAACCCAGATCTCCTGACCGCCTTCGAGCACGGCCTTCATCTCGGCCAGCACTTTCTGCTGCTGATCCTGGGGAGCATCCTCCAGTCCATAGATGGAGAGAATGTAGGCGTCCTCGAGAACGGTGCTGAACGTGCGTCCGTCACCGACCGCCACCATGTCAAACGAACCCTGGTCCTCGCCGGTCGGCGAGCGTTGATCGATGCGAATACGATCGCGGCCGGCCACGGAGTAGGTGACGATGTTCTCCCAGTCGTCGGCGCACAGCCGCTCGATGCTGCGCGCCAGGCTTTCCCGCGATGCGCTGGCTTCCAGCTCCCAATTCCGGACGGTGTTGTTCAGCGTAAACCAGCGGCCAGCAGAGACGGCGACGATTTCGGGTGCAGCCTCCGGGCCGCCCAATTG
>JAEZFJ010000261.1 GCA_023437755.1 Pseudomonadota bacterium | reverse complement strand
GCGTGAACGCCTGCGCCAACCGTTGCAGCAACACCTGCGGCTGCGGCACCGGCGGCTGGGCCGGGGCCGGCGGGGTTACTGGGGCAGGGGCGGTGGACGTCGCCGGTGGGGAGGTTGATGGAGCAGCGGGCGTTGCGGCGGGTGGTGCAACGGGCACCGGGGCAGGCGGCTGCTGCTGGGTGGTGACTGTGGTCTGCGGCTGAGGTTGCGGCTGGGGCTGTGGGTTGACCGCCGGCACCGGCGCTTGCTGGACCGCGACCGGAGTAGGGGCGGCGGGGATCGGCGTTGATGCAACCTGCGGTGCGACAGGCGCAGCCGGTTGCAGGCCCGGCTGAGGCGATGGCGTTGCGGCCGGAGCGGGCTGCGTGGTGGTCGTCGCCACTACCGGTTGCTGCGCGACTGCCGGCCGAGGGCTCGCGGCCTGCGTCGTCACCGGCGCACGGGCGGCGGGGGTCGCGGGTTGCGACGGTGATGATGACGTCCGCGGCTGCGGGGTGGTGACGACCGCCGCGGCGGCGGCTGGCAGCTGCGCCTGGACTGCGGTCTGCACCATCGCGGCCTGCTGCGTGGGCTGCGGCTGCGGGGCGATCTGGGGCTGCGGCGCCGGCAGGGCGGTCGTCTGTGCCGACGGCATCGGCACGCTCGGGGCCGGGCTGCTGGGCATGGGGGGAGCCGGAGTGCTGGGCGGCGGCGTATGGGTCGGGGCAGGCTGCACCACGACGGCTGGCTTGCCGTCCGGGGTCTGCTGCACGTCGATGCGCACCGGGGTACCCGGCGGCAGCGGCGTCGAGAGTTTGAGGGTCAGCACCATGTCGGCGACGGCGATCTGCGCCATGCCGGCCGGCAGGTTCGGTGGCGGCGGCACGATCTTGCCGCTGAGGGGCTGGCCGGCCTGCTGCACCAGCATTTCGAGGCTCTGCCGGGCAAGCTTCGCCGCCGCCGCGGTCAAGGCCCCAGCGGGATCCTGTCCAGCCGTTGGCTGGAGGGCGATCTGCACTTCTGTGGTCACGCGCCTCTCCTCCGGCCTTCAGCCGGTTTGGCGCATCATCGTGGATTCGGGTTAACGAGTGTTAACGACTAGTCCTCGGGAATCTTCTCCGTCGCGTCGAGCCAGTTGGCCTCGGCGCGCCCCGGCGGACTGCCTTCGGCCAGCCAGCGGTCGAAGGCGAGCTGCCGCAGGTGGGCTTCCTTGGCCTTGAGCCAATAATCCTGCGCCCGGCCTTCCGGCCGCCCATCCTGTTCCCAGAAGAAATAGGCCGTCCGCCGGATGGCTTCGGCCAGCTCGGCGTCCTTGTGCATCACCCCGCATAGGCCTCGCGATGGGTGATGACCTGCACCGGCCGCCGGAGCCGGCGGCCTGCGACCAGCTCCGCCATTTCGAGCGTCGTCTGGAAATGCTCGAGCAGCGCCTCGAACTCGGCGCTGGCGCGGAGCAGGGTGGAGAGCGATGGGTCGCCCGGCGCCGTCAGCGTCATCAGCATGTCGGCGCGCTCCATCGCGGCGCGGATCTGCGTCACCAGCGTTTCGGCTTCGTCGAAAGCGCCCAGCTGCACCGGCTCGCCGGACCGCACGGCAATCGACAGCTTGCGGAAGCGGTCGGCCTCGGCATTCCAGTGCGGCAGCATGGCGCGCCAGCCCGCAAAGGTCCGCTCGCATTCGTTGCTGCCGATTTCCGCTTTCATGAGCATGGTGCACCGTCCCTATTTGTCCTCTCTCGAACGTGCAGCCTCCGTCCCGGGTTGCAGCCGAATGGCCCAGCCCATAGGAAATGGCGAACGGAGTCTTTCTGATGCGCATCCTGGTCACCGGCGCCGCCGGCTTCATCGGCTTTCACGTGGCGCGAAAGCTGCTCGCCCGTGGCGACAGCGTCGTCGGCTTCGACGTCGTCAACGACTACTACGATCCGGCCATCAAGGAAGCGCGGCTCGATGTGCTCGGCGGCACCAATGGCGATTTCACCTTCGTGCGCGCCAACCTCGCCGACCGCGATGCGGTGACCCAGGTCTTCACCGAGCACCGCTTCGACCGAGTGATCCACCTCGCTGCGCAAGCCGGTGTGCGCTACAGCCTCGAGAACCCGCATGCCTATGTGGAAAGCAACCTCATCGGCTTCACCAACATCCTCGAAGGCTGCCGCCACGCGGAAGTCGCGCACCTGACCTACGCCTCGACCTCGAGCGTCTATGGCGCCAACACCAAGATGCCGTTCTCCGAGCACGAGGGCGTCGACCACCCGCTGCAGTTCTACGCCGCCACCAAGCGCGCCAACGAGCTCATGGCCCACAGCTACAGCCATCTCTTCCGGCTGCCGACGACGGGGCTCCGGTTCTTCACCGTCTACGGCCCATGGGGCCGGCCGGACATGGCGCTGTTCTCGTTCACGAAAGCCATCCTCGCCGGCGAGCCCATAAAACTCTTCAACAATGGCAACCACATCCGCGACTTCACCTATGTGGACGACATCGCCGAGGGCGTGATCCGCGCCAGCGACCAGATCGCCACGCCGGACCCGACTTGGGATTCATCGAACCCCGATCCCGCCACCAGCAACGCGCCGTTCCGCATCTTCAACATCGGCAACAACGACCCGACCGAACTCACCGCCTATGTGGAGGCGATCGAGGACGCGCTGGGCAAGAAGGCCATCCGCGAGTTCCTGCCCCTGCAGCCCGGCGACGTGCCCAACACCTATGCGGATGTGACCACGCTGGTCGCCGCCACCGGTTACAAGCCGGGCACCCCGGTGCGCGAAGGCGTGCGCCGGTTCGTCGAGTGGTACCGGGAGTATTTCGGGGTCTGAGGTACGGCCCCTCAGTCAGGTCTCCCTCCCCCTTGCGGGGAGGGGCCAGG
>JAEZFJ010000203.1 GCA_023437755.1 Pseudomonadota bacterium | reverse complement strand
GCATACGCGATCATCTCTGCCCGGCCGGGGAACTCCTTGCGGAAGGAAGCGTCGCGCCACGGGGCGATGCACTTGATCTGCTGGGCCAGGGAGGCGGCGGAAAGCTCGAAGCGGACCTGGTCGTTGCCCTTGCCGGTGGCACCGTGGGCGATGGCGTCGGCGCCGGTCTCGCGGGCGATGTCGACGAGGTGCTTGGCGATCACCGGTCGGGCGATGGAGGTGCCCAGCAGGTACTGGCCTTCATAGAGGGCATTGGCGCGGAACATCGGGAACACGAAGTCCCGCACGAACTCTTCGCGCAGGTCGACGATGCGGATGTCCTTGATGCCGAACATCTCGGCCTTCTTGCGCGCCGGCTCGAGCTCTTCGCCCTGGCCCAGGTCGGCCGTGAAGGTGACGATCTCGGCCTGGTAGTGCTCCTGAAGCCATTTGAGCATGATCGAGGTGTCGAGGCCGCCGGAATAGGCGAGGACGATCTTCTTGATATCGTTGGCCATAGGTATCGTATCCGCTGGGTTTGGGCCGCCCCGGCCCGAATTCGGGCGCACCCTAGTCATCTCGGCATGGCCATGCAATTGTCCGCGGCGCAGAATCTTCGCCGGTGCCCGATGCCCGATTTCCTCCCCGAGCTTCCCGTCATCCTCGCCTTCGCGCTGGCCGGCTTCGTGCTCGCCGTGACCCCGGGACCCGACATGGCCCTGTTCGTGTCACGCACCATGAACTGGGGGCGCAGCCACGGCTTTGCGACAGTGCTTGGAGCGCTGACCGGTATTGCGGTGCACACCACGCTCGTCGCCTTCGGCATCTCGGTGCTGATCATCACCGCACCGACCGCCTTCTGGGTGCTCAAGATCGTGGGTGCGCTCTACCTTGTCTGGCTGGCGATCCAGGCGGTGCGCGCCGGTGGCGGCATCCTTGTCGTGAAGGCGGGTGGCAAGCAGCCGAGCTTCTGGCAGAGCTATCTCACCGGGCTCGGGATCAACCTCACCAATCCCAAGGTGGCGCTGTTCTTCGTGACCTTCCTGCCGCAGTTCGTGTCGGCGGATGATCCGGACGCTTCAGCGAAACTGCTGTTCCTCGGGGTGGAGTTCGTCCTCGTGTCGCTGCCGGTGGTGATCGCCATCGTGCTGTTTGCGGAGTGGCTGACGGTGACGCTGAGGGAGAAGGAATGGGTCGGCAAGGCGCTCAACTGGAGCTTTGCCGCCGTATTCATGGCCTTCGCCGCCACGATCCTGTTCGCCGAGGGTCGCAAGTGAAGACGGGGGTCGCGCTCCCATGAACTACCGCCACGCCTTCCACGCCGGCAACTTCGCCGATGTCGTGAAGCACCTGATCCTGACGCGCATCCTCGTCTACCTCCGGCGCAAGGACGCGCCGTTCCGGGTCATCGACACCCATGCCGGCATCGGGCTCTATGATCTTCAGGGCGATCAGGCGGAGCGCACGGGAGAGTGGCAGGACGGGATCGCCCGGGTGCTGGAGCGCGGGCTGCCCAAGGCTGCCGCGGAGCTGGCAGCGCCGTATCTGGAGGCAGTGGCGGCGCAGAACCCCGATGGAGGCCTCCGCTTCTATCCCGGCTCGCCGCTGGTCACCCGGCATCTGCTGCGACCGCAGGACCGCCTGATGGCCCTGGAACTGCATCCCGAAGACGCCGCCGTGCTCAAGGCGAACTTCGCCGGCGACGTCCAGACCCGTGTGACCGAGCTCGACGGCTGGGCTGCGCTCGGCACGCACCTGCCGCCCAAGGAAAAGCGCGGCCTGGTGCTGGTCGACCCGCCTTTCGAGGAACCGGGGGAGTTCGGTCGCATGGTCTTCAGCCTCACCCGCGCCCATCAGCGCTGGCCGGGTGGCACTTACGCCTATTGGTACCCGATCAAGAACGCGGCAGAGGTGCGGGACTACCACGAGGCGCTGCGCCGGAGCGGTATCCGCAAGATCCTCAAGCTGGAGCTGACGATCCGCGCGCCGTCGACGCCGCCGCGCCTGCATGGCACCGGTATGATCGTGATCAACCCGCCCTTCGTGCTCGAGGGGGAAATGCGGGTGCTGCTCCAGGCGCTGGCGGACCTGCTGGCGGACGAGGGCCGCGGCAAGTGGTCGATCGAGTGGTTGGCAGGGGAATAGTCAGCCTGTGCTGACCTGGCTCATCAAGGCCGGTGGCCGGTCCTCATTGTCGGCGAAGAAGGCCATCCATTCCTCTGTCCCGTCGGGGTGTCGGTGGATGCAGTGCGGCGGCTGGAGAAAGCGCACCCCGCGCTCCAGCAGGGCAGCGTGGGCCGCGGCAATATCGGCTACCCGGAAGTAGATGATGTTGGCTTGCGGCGGGCCCTCGGGTTCGGCGCTCAGCATCACGCGCACGCCGCCGCAGTCGAAGAAGGCGAGGTTGCCGAAGGTGTAGAGGTGCGGAACGCCGAGCACGTCGCGCCACTAGCTCTCGGCAGCTCCGATGTCGGCGACGCTGCGGCTCAACTGCCCGATGGTCCCGAGTGCTTCCATGGCGCCCCCCGTCCCGGCTGCCGCAGAGTAGCACGGCGCGCGACATCAGTCGCGGTGCTTGCGCGCGTCTCGGCGGGCGCGGGTCAGGCGGGTCGGAGCATGGAAGGCCGGCGGCTTGTCGGCCACCCAACGGATGAAAGCGGCGAGTTCGGGATCGGCGCGCCAACTCTCGGGTTCGGCCAGGTTCCGCGCCAGCTCGGCTTCAGAGAAGCGGGCGTGGAGTGCGCTGTGGCAGATCTGGTGCAGGCGCACGGTGCCCTTGTGGGTGCCGCCCTTAAGACGCGGGATCAGGTGGTGGCGGCTTGATTTCGCCTCGGGAGGGATGAGGCGGCCACAGAGCACGCACATCGCCGGCTGGCGTTGTGCCGCCAGTGCCGCAGCGGCGGCAATCGCTTCGTCGATCCGGCGCTGCGACGGGCGCATCAGACCCCGGCCAGAGCCTCGCGGTCCTTGCGGCTCAGGCGCTCGCTTTCGCTCTTGAGCTGGCCGCAGGCGGCGAAGATGTCACGACCGCGGGGCGTCCGAACGGGCGAGGCATAGCCGGCGCGGTTGACGATGTCGGCAAACCGCTCGATGCGCGAAGACGGCGAGGTGCCGTAGTTCGAGCCGGGCCATGGGTTGAACGGGATCAGGTTGATCTAGGCGGGGATACCGGCCAGGAGCCGCACCAGTTCACGCGCCTCGGCGTCGGAATCGTTGATGCCGTCGAGCATCACATATTCGAAGGTGATGCGGCGGGCATTGCTGAGGCCCGGATAGTTGCGGCAGGCTTCCAGCAGTTCCTTGAGCGGCCACTTCTTGTTGATCGGCACGAGCACATCGCGCAGCTCGTCATTGGTGGCGTGGAGCGAGATGGCGAGCATCACGTCGATCTCGCGCCCGGTCGGCTCGATATAAGGGACGACGCCCGAGGTCGACAGGGTGATGCGGCGCTTGGAGATGCTCATGCCATCGCCGGCCGAGGCGATCAGCAGCGCCTGCTTGACGTTGTCGTAATTGTAGAGCGGCTCGCCCATGCCCATCATCACGATGTTGGTGATGGCGCGGGTCTCGCCACCGGGCACGAGACCGCCGTCGTCCGGGCGCTGGCCGCCGGGGAAGTCGCCGAGGCGCTCGCGCGCCATCAGGATCTGGCCCAGGATCTCGCCGGCGGTGAGGTTGCGCACGAGCTTCTGCGTGCCGGTGTGGCAGAACGAACAGGTAAGGGTGCACCCGACCTGCGAGGAGACGCAGAGGGTGCCGCGGTCTTCCTCCGGGATGTAGACGGTTTCCACTTCCACCGGCGGGAAGTTCGGGTTCGCCGGATCGCGGAAGCGGAACAGCCACTTGCGGGTGCCGTCGGCGGAAACCTGTTCCGAAACGATCTCGGGGCGGTCGAGGACAAAGGTGTCGGCCAGCTTCTGGCGCACGGGCTTGGCCACATTGGTCATGCGGTCGAAATCGGTCACGCCGTTGACATAGAGCCAGTTCCACAACTGGCTGGCGCGCATCCGGCTTTCCTTTTCGGAGGCGATGCCGTGTTCCACCAGCGTCCCGGCAAGCGCCGGCTTGCCGAGGCCGATCAGCGACGGCCGGCTGGCGCTCGGCGGCCGGACGGCGGTCGAATGGTCAAGGTTCAGCGCGATGCTCATGGGCGGCCGGAAAAACGAGGATGCGGGGAAAGTCCCGCGGACCATAGCATATGGGGGCATTTCGCGCAAAGTCACGGGGCCGTGGAGCAGCTATTCGCGCCCCGGCCAACTCAGCACTCGGCGTCGATCGATTGCTGCGCGGCGGTAGCGCCCGACAGTGAATAGCTCTGAGTCACCTTGATGCCGGCAGCGGTTGTGCCTTCGACGACCATGGACGACCCCGCCCGGATGGCGCTGGCAAGCGCATCGGCCTGCGCGGCATCGTCGAGCCAGGCGGCGTCACCCTGGGTGAACAGATTGAACGCCTGCCCGCCGATGCTCACCGTGGCCATGCTGTCGGCCTGAAACTGGAAGCCGGCAACGAGGTTGAACTCGTCGCTGACGCCCTCGCCCGGTCGATTGGTGATGTAGAGATAGGCCTGGGTATAACCGTCCGGGGTCGGGGCGACCCGCTCCGGCTTGGTCATGGCAAAGCACACTTCGCCGGCACCGTCATTGGCGGCATAGCTCGACCAGGCGCGGTGCTCGCCGAGAATGCGCACCTGTTGTGCCGCCACCGGGGTGGCGAGGGGCAGGGTGGCGAGAACGGCAAGCGCCAGGGCTCTCTTGATCATATAGTCCTCAGCGTCAATGGCAGCGTGGGCCCCTGAGGGC
>JAEZFJ010000112.1 GCA_023437755.1 Pseudomonadota bacterium | reverse complement strand
CGTCCAGGCCGCGCTCGATGGCACCGCCGAGATCGGCCTGGCGGTTCTTGCCACCACCCTGTCCATCGTTGCCGTCTTCCTGCCGCTCGCCTTCATGGACGGCATTGTCGGCCGCTTCTTCCTGCAGTTCGGCGTCACTGTTTCGGTCGCCGTGCTGATCTCGCTGTTCGTCAGCTTCACCCTCGATCCTATGCTGTCGAGTGTCTGGCATGACCCCGACTCCCGGCCCGACGTGCGCCGCGGCCCCATTGGCCGCCTGGTCGGCCTGTTCGACCGCGGCTTCGACAAGCTGGCTTATGCCTATCGCGGCGTGCTCCGCTGGTCGCTGCGGCACCGGCTCGTCACCATGCTCGTGGCTGTGATGTCGTTCGGCAGCAGCTTCCTGCTGTTTCCCATGGTGGGAACGGAGTTCATGCCGCTTGCCGACAACGGACAGATCCAGGTCGACCTCGAGACGCCCGCCGGTTCCTCCACCGCCTACACATCCATCAAGGCCGGCCAGGTGCAGGCACTGCTGGCCACCATGCCCGAAGTCGCCAGCACCTATACCAGCGTCAATGCCGGCGCCGCTTCCGGGGAGAACCGCGCCAACATCGCCATCACTTTGGTGGGCTCGGCCGAGCGCACCCGCTCAACGCAGGAGATGACCGGTCCCATCCGCGAAACTTTGCGCGTCATCCCCGGCGCCCAGTTCGTGGTGATGCCGGGTGGCGGCATCGGTGGTCCGGATAGCCCGTTGGAGTTCAAGCTTCAGGGCGGCAACCTCGACAACCTGGCCCTGGCAGCGACACAGCTGCGCGACACCATGGCCGCCATACCCGGCGTGGTCGACGTCAAGCTCAGCCTGCAGAAGGCCCGGCCCATGCTCGACATCGTCCTCGACCGGCAGGCAGCCAGTGATCTGGGCATCGGCGTTCAGGCCACCGGCGCGGCGCTCCGCGCCATGCTCGGCGGCGAGGTCGCTTCCGCGTGGACCAACCCTGCGGGTGACCAGCTCGATGTGGTGGTGCGCCTGCCGGCCGAACTGCGCCAGAGCGCCGACATCATCGCCGATCTTCCCGTCGCCCAGAGCCGCACCGAGCCGCCCTTCGCCATCCCGCTGCACCAGGTCGCCGAAGTCCGCCCGGCGCTGGGCCCCAGCGAAATCCAGCGCGAGAACCTGGCGCGCCAGGTGACCATCACCGCCAATATCGAGGGCGGCGTGCTGGGCGACATCACGGCGCAGATCGAGGCTGCGGTGGCAGCCCTCGACCTGCCGGCGGGTGTCAGCATCGTTCAGGGGGGCGACGGCGAGATGCTGGAAGAGACCATCGGCATCATGGTGACGGCGCTGTTGCTGGCCGTGGTGTTCATCTACTTGGTTCTGGCCAGCCAGTTCGGCAGCTTCCTGCAGCCGCTGGCGATCATGATCGCCCTGCCGCTGTCGCTGATCGGAGTGATGCTGGGCCTGTTGGTCGGCGGCTCGACGCTGAACATGTACTCCATGATCGGTTTCGTTATGCTGATGGGCCTGGTGGTCAAGAACGCCATCCTGCTCGTCGACAACGCCAATCAGCACCGCCGCGAGGGCGCCACTCTTGTCGAAGCGCTGGTGGGAGCTGGAGGCACCCGCTTCCGGCCCATCATCATGACCACACTCGCGATGATCTTCGGCATGATGCCGCTCGCCCTCGCCATTCACCCGGGCAGCGACCAGAATGCTCCCATGGCGCATGCGGTGATCGGCGGGCTTATCAGTTCCACCTTGCTGACCCTCGTGGTGGTCCCGGTCATGCTCACCTATGTCGACGCGCTGTCGCGGCTCGCCCACCGCTTCCTGCCGCGCGCGCCGGCGCACCATGCCGAGCCCGCCCAGCCGATGCTGCCGGGAATCTGACCCCTCCCGTCACATCACCAACAAGCACGGCACTCCGCTCCCGCAGCGGGGTGCCGCCGCGTTTCGAAAAAGCACTAAGAGGCTGAAGATAAATGAGGTTTGCAATGTTGGGGCAATGGGCCGGTCCCAAAGTGAGGGTGTTCAAACAGAAAGGAACACCTCCAAATGAAGACCCTCGCAACTGCTTCTCTCGCCACCCTCGTCGCCATCGTCGGCTTCTCCGCCGCGCCCGCTTTCGCCTCCGACGACACCGTGCATGGCTACTGGGAATTCTCCCTCCAGGGCTCGCTGCGGGATCGCGGCGTGAACGCCTCCCGCGTCGAGGAATGGGGCGGTCTGATCCGCGCGTTCGTGCAGAACCCCGATGGCAGCACCAGCATGCAGTTCTTCGACCCGGCGACGCTGCAGCGCGTCTCGCGCGGCTAACCCAAGGCGAGCTGCAGACGGCCCCAGCGGTCTGCAGCTCGGGTAGTTCTAAGTGTTACGCACCCGCTCCAGCAGGGTTTCGAGAAAATCCCCCAGCCCCGCTTCCGGGTCGTCTCCCACTCCATTCAGAACCCGCAGGCCCCAGTGACCCAGCACAGCTTCCTGGATCGGGTTGCTGGGCGACATGAACACGAATGACGGCGGCCGATCCCGTTCGTGGCCCGACTGGGCCCAGCTCTGCCACAGACGATGCAGCAGCAGGCGGATGTTGATGTCCGACATGCTGTAGCCGATGAACAGGATCGTCCGCCCTAGCGCATCGGCGCGAAACTTCACATCCAGCGGCGCTTCGAACGACAGGCGGCTGAAATAGTCGGTCTCGGCCAGCACCAGCGACGCATCGTCGTCGAAATCCCCATGAAACTTGACGATCTGCGTCACCGCCTCGCGCGCCGCCGCGATGTCGCGGGCATTGGTGATGCGATCATAATCACGCCCGTGCAGTTGGAACGCGACCTCGAGATTGCGGTCGTAATTGGTGGTGTAGATGATGGGGAAGTCGAGCTCGACGATGAGGTTGTGCAGCCGCGAGTCGCGCACCTTGTCCCTCGACACATGCCACTGCCGGTCCATCCAGCTCCTGAGCGGCCCGATGCTGCCGGCCTCGAGCCGGTAATACTCGGCCAGCGTCTGGTAGGTGATCCCTTCCAGCATCTCCTGTGGCAGCCGGAGTTCGTCCGCCATGTGCCGCACCAGCGTCGCCCACGACGGCAACCCGACGCTCATGGACACCCCGGCGCCCACGAACAGGATGGCATTGCGGCTGCGGATCGCCGCCGCCAGCTCGTCGACATCACTGCGGGCAAGCCCCTGTGCGGCTGCTTCGGAGGCTTTCGCTTTGCTGGAACGGCGCATGGCGGCCTACTGCGCCGTCTCCGTACCGGCCGGTGCAACGCCCTCGGACGTCACCGTCTCGGGTGCAGCGGGCTGCAACGTGTCGGGCTCATCAGCCGCATCGTCACCGATGGAGGCGGGTGCGCCCTGCCCCGCCGGCGTCTGACCGGAGTCGACCGGCTCGGCCGTTGCCGGCGCATTTTCCTCTATGGCCTCCCGGTTCGCTTTGGCGCCCGTGAAGTTGAGGGTGAACATCGTCGCGGCGAAGGCGACCACGGCGAGGGCAACAACGATGCCAATGATGAGGCGGCGGTTCATCTGCCAGAAATCCTGTGTGAGGTGCCGGTTGAACCCCTGCGCCCGGTGATTGTTCCCGCCATTCGCCCATCTTGCGCCGACGCTGGCGCTGCGCTTGAATCGCGGCACATCCGGGGATCGCCATGTCCGCCACACCACCGCCCGTTCGTGTCCAGCTCTCCCGCCGCAAAGGCTGGCGCATGCCGCCTGACACGGTGAAGGTCGACCGCACCACCCGCTTCGGCAATCCTTTCGCCGTTGGTCCGGGCAGTGGTCCGCCGGCCGAATTGGTGCGGCAGTACCGGGAGTTCATCCGCCAGCCTGAACAAGAAGCGCTGGTCGCCCACATCCGTCAGTCTCTGCGCGGCAAGAACCTCGCCTGCTGGTGCCCGCTCGATGGCCCCTGCCACGCTGACACCCTGCTCGAGATCGCCAACAGCTGAACGAAAAAGGGCCGGCGGAGATCGCCGACCCTTCGCTCTCGCCTGAGTCGGATCAGGCGACCGGCTGCTCCACGAACACGGTCACCACTTCGCCCGTTACCGTGGCCCCGATCACCTGCTCGAGGCTCAGGCCAACGGAATCGATCGCCTCGGTGATGGCGGCATTGCTCTCGAGGGCGTCTCGCACCCGCTCGACGTCGTCCGAGGCAAGCGTCTGGTCGCACCCGACCACCCGCACCAGCTCGAGG
>JAEZFJ010000104.1 GCA_023437755.1 Pseudomonadota bacterium | reverse complement strand
CTGCTCCGCTACGGCATCCCCGACTTCAAGATGGAAAAGCAGCACATCGACTTCCGCGTGTCGCAGATGGAAGCCGAAGGCGTGCAATTCCACTACGGCACCAATGTCGGCGGCAACGTCACGCTGTCGGAACTGCGCGGAAAGCATCACGCTTTGCTGCTGACCGGCGGCGCCGAAAAGCCCCGCCCGGTCGATGCCGAGGGCGTCGACCTCAGCGGCGTCCACTTCGCCATGCCGTTCCTGGTCCAGCAGAACCGCCGCGTCGGCGACGAGGATGTCTCGGGCGAAGTCCAGCTCATCGCTGCCGGCAAGCATGTCGTGGTGGTGGGCGGTGGCGACACCGCAAGTGACTGTGTCGGCACCTCCTTCCGCCAGGGCGCCATCGCCGTCACCCAGCTCGACGTTCGCCCGATGCCGCCGGAGCTCGAGAACAAGCTGACCAACTGGCCCAACTGGGCGGTCAAGATGCGCACCTCGTCCTCGCAGGCGGAAGGTGCCATCCGCGAGTTCTCCGCGGGCACCATGAAGATCATCGGCAACAGCAAGGGTCAGGTCACCGGCGTCGAATGCGCACGCGTCGATCGCAAGCGCCAGCCAATCCCGGGCACCGAATTCGTGATCAAGGCCGATCTGGTCCTGCTCGCCATCGGCTTCGCCGGTCCGGTGCAGGAAGGCATGCTGACCGAGCTCGGCGCCCAGTACGACAAGCGCGGCAACGTCTTCGCCGACACGCTGAGTTACCGCACCACCGTTCCGGGCGTTTACGCCGCGGGCGACATGCGCCGTGGCCAGTCCCTCGTCGTCTGGGCCATCCGCGAAGGCCGCCAGGCCGCCCGCTCGAGCGACCTCGACCTCATGGGCCACACCGCCCTGCCGCGCTGAGCCTGGGGAGCACCACGCTTCCCACCCACCAGGCGTCACCCTCGGGCTTGACCCGAGGGCTCTTCACTTACAGCTATTTGAGCCAGGCACGGGCTCCCTCGGGTCACTCCCGCGGGAGACTGCCAGAACTCACTCCACGAAAATCCCCGCCTCAATCGCTGCTTCCATGAAGGCCAGCCATGCCGGCTCGCTGTCCGCGCCCTCCATGGCATCGAGGCAGAGGCTGCTGGCGATCTTGTGCTTGTCGCCGCGTTCGCCCGGCCATTCCATGAGCAGGATGTTGCGCGCCTCGACCGGCGTGGTGATGGTCTGGTTCTCCCCGTTCAGCCGGATGGTGATCGGCCGCGAAAAGGCATGGATGCTGTCGAGCATGGAAGAAGTTCCTCGGGATTGCTCCCGCCAACGGGCCTGCCACCGTCGCGGTTCCGTGCTAGCGTCACCGGCGAATCCGGGACCACCTCATGACCAAGCCGCCCTACGTCGTTGACGAACTGATCTCCGCCAAGGCCATTGCTGCCCGCGTCGAGGCCCTCGCCAAGGACATCGCCACCTATTTCGCCGATACCGACAAGCTGGTGGTCGTCGGCCTCCTCCGCGGCTCCTTCATCTTCATCGCCGACCTCGTGCGCGAGCTCGACCTGCCGGTAGAGGTCGATTTCCTCGAAGCCTCCTCCTATGGCGACGCTATGGAATCGAGCCGTGAAGTCCGCATCCTCAAGGATCTGCGTGGCGAGATCGCCGGCCGCGACGTGCTGGTGGTGGAAGACATCATCGACACCGGTCACACCCTCAAGCACGTGCTCGAAATCCTCGCCACGCGTCACCCGCGCCGCATGGAAGTGTGCGCCCTGCTCAACACGCCCAGCCGCGAAACCGACGTCGCCGCGCGCTGGATCGGCTTCGACATTCCCGACGAGTTCGTCGTCGGCTACGGCATCGACTACGCCCAGCGCAATCGCAACCTGCCCCATATCGGCGCGGTGCGCTTCGTCGAGTAGCGCGCCGCAATTGTCTCCGGCCCGCCTTTGGGCTAGAACCGGCGCCACGGTCTGCAGTTCACCGAGGCGTTGCCGCTCCATCCGGAGAGCTAAACCTGCATCGACACGAACCGATTATGAACCCGCCCGCGGGTGCCTGATCGTCAAGCCGGCAACCGACGAAGCGTCATCCGACGCCACTGGCACCTCGTGAGGCTGTCATGTCGAAACTCCACATCCCCTATGCCGTCGCCGACCTGTCCGGGCTGGCCAAATCGGTTCGCGCCCAGTTGGCCGGGCTCGATCATCCCCCAACCCATGCCGAGATGCTCAACATCCTCGCCAGGGGCGCCGGCTACAGCAACGTCCAGCACCTGCGCGCCGACGCCGAAGCCGCCGGGCGGCTTTCGGCCAGCCCGCCGAACGATCCTGTCGATCATACGCGGCTCGAAAAGGTGCTCCGGCACTTCGACCACCAGGGCCGCATGATGCGCTGGCCCGGCCGCACCAGCCACCAGGATCTCTGCGTCTGGGCCATCTGGGCCGCCATTCCGGCCGATACCCGCCTCCCCGAAGTCGGGATCAACCGGATCATCATCGACGCGCACACCTTCGGCGACCACGCCATCCTGCGCCGCCTGATGGTGGATATGGG
>JAEZFJ010000023.1 GCA_023437755.1 Pseudomonadota bacterium | reverse complement strand
CGGTCTCGCTGATCGACGAGAACGGCGGCCGACGAGTGCGGATGGGCGTGCTGGCCTTCATCGGCTCACACAAGGTGAACGGCGTCTCGGCGCTGCACACCGACCTCATGAAGCAGACCGTGTTCCGCGACCTGCACGCGCTGCACCCGGACCGCCGCATCGGTGTTCTCGACTACCCACGACTCCACGCCCAACAGGACTTCGATGTTCGCAAAGCGCCGCGTAGCCTGGAATAGCACCTCGGCCAGATCGGCACGGTGCATCACCACATAAGGCGCGGCGAAGCGCTCGCGCATGATGGGACCGAGTTCCAGCGTAGTCAGGGGCCGCGCAGCGCCTGAGGGGATGATGTCGATGCCTGCCGGTTCAAGGCTGGTCGCAGCAATGGCGTCGCCGAGCCCCAGTCGGTCGAGGACGCGGAAGGCGTTGGGGCTGATCTGCAGGCCGGCGCCGAACTCGGAGACTTCCGCCTGCCGCTCCAGCACCACCACGCGCAGGCCGAACTTGGCCAGCGCCAGGGCCAGGGTCAGCCCGGCAATACCCGCGCCGGCGATGTAAATGCTGCGCCCGTCCGAGGGCATGATCGCGGCCGCTTAGGCGGCGTCGTGGAAGACGGCAGAGGCCGGGTTGGCGGTGCCGGCAGCAAGGCGCGAGTTGAACACGTAGTGCGTCGAGCAATAGGGACAGACGATCTCGTTGTCCTTGCCCATGTCGATATAGATGTGCGGGTGGTCGAACGGGGGCAGAGCGCCTACGCACTTGAATTCCTTGGACCCTACCTCGATCTGGCGGAGGCCTTCGGTGTTGTGGAAGTGCGGCGTGGTGTGGTGCGCCATGGCAGAATAGACCCGAACGGTGGATGTGCGCCGGGAACTTAGTCGAACCGCTGCGGCAATGGAAGGCAGCGAAACGGGCAATTTCCGATTGCTTTCCGTTACCCGTTCCGCGAAAGCGGCAGCAGATCGGAGAACTTCCCGTGCCTACCTTCACATCTCGCGGTCACACGCTTTCGTTCGAGACCTATGGCAGCGGCCAGCCGGTGCTGTGCATCCACGGCTTCGCCTCGAGCGGCAAGGTCAACTGGCTCGACACCGGCTGGGTGGAGACGCTGACCGAGGCCGGCTACTGCGCCATCACGCTCGACAATCTCGGCCATGGCGGGTCGGAGTCGTCGCATGAGCCGGATGACTATACCCCTCAGGCCATGGCCGCCGATGCCGTGTCGCTGCTGGATCATCTCGGCATCGAAAGGGCGGCGCTGCTCGGCTACTCGATGGGAGCGCGGATTTCCGCCTTCCTGGCCTATGAGCATCCCGAGCGGGTGCCCTGCGCGGTGTTCGGCGGCATGGGCATGAATCTCGTCAACGGCCTCTCCGACGGCAACGAGATCGTCGCCGGGCTCCTCGCGCCCTCGCTCGACTATGTCACCGGTCCGACGGCCCGGCAGTTCCGCATCTTTGCCGATCACACCAAGTCGGATCGCCAAGCGCTCGCTGCCTGCATGGAGACCTCGCGTGCGCCGATGGCGCGGGCAGATGTCCGGCGAGTGGACGTTCCGGTGCTGGTCGCGGTGGGAGAACAGGACGAGATGGCAGGGCGCCCCGAAGAGCTGGCGCAGTTGCTGCCTCAGGGCGAGGCTGTGGTGATCCCCCGGCGCGACCATATGCGCGCCACCGGGGACAAGGTGTTCAAGGCTGCAACCCTTGATTTTCTCGCCCGCCACTGGCCCGCTGTTTAGGAATGCCGTTTCACATTTGGGGCACCGGGTGAACCAATGCACCCGACAGCCTTTGTGCTGAGGGACAGGATGCTCTATATCGGTGTTCTTCGATGAAGCGGAGTTGAGATGCCCACCCTACGCAAGCCGGCCAGCCTTCAGAGCGTCGATCCTGTCTGGGAAGCGGTGCGTGCGGGCGCGCGCCAGGTGCTCGACAAGGAGCCGTCGCTGGCGAACATGGTGGTCGCCAACGTGCTCAATCACGACAGCTTCGAGGCGGCGCTGGCCCACCGGCTGGCGACGCGACTCGATCATGAGGACGTGTCGGCCGACCTCATCCGACAGGCCTTTGCAGAGACCCTGGCAGACAGCCCCAAGATTGCCGAACTGGCGCGTGCCGACCTCGCCGCAACGCTCGAGCGCGATCCGGCCTGCCACCGGGCGGTCGAGCCGCTGCTCTACTTCAAGGGCTATCAGGCCATCCAGACCCACCGCTTCGCCCATGCCATGCACAGGGCGGGGCGGCGGGATTTCGCGCTCTACCTGCAGAGCCGCTCGAGCCAGGTTTTCCAGGTCGACATCAATCCGGCTGCCCGCATCGGCAAGGGTATCATGCTCGACCATGCCACCGGCTTCGTCGTCGGCGAGACGGCGGTGATCGGCGATGACGTTTCGATCCTCCAGGGCGTGACGCTCGGCGGTACCGGCAAGTCCGAAGAAGACCGCCATCCCAAGATCGGCAATGGCGTGCTGATCGGGGCAGGGGCCATTGTGCTGGGCAACATCAAGGTAGGCGACTGCGCCCGCATCGGCGCCGGTTCGGTGGTGGTCAAGGAAGTGCCGCCGCGGGTGACCGTCGCCGGCGTGCCTGCCAAGATCATCGGCGAGGCCGGATGCGCCCGTCCGGCCACCGTCATGGACCATGTCGTCATGGTTCACGACCTCACCGGCTGAGCTTCAGCCAGCGCCGCAATTCTGCCCATTCCAGCGGGGAAAAGCGCCTACCGGGATTGCCCGGAAGGCCGTTATGCCTATTGTGGCGAGCCCAACGCGACCAAGGAGCGACAATTGAACCACCCCGAAATCATCAAGCTCCAAAAGTTCCTGCAGCAGAAGTTTTCCAACCGGAACATCGATGTCCGGCCGCGGAACAAGCAGAACGATTCCGTCGAGGTTTATCTGGGCGAGGAATTCCTCGGCCTGATCTATGCCGACGATGAAGACGGCGACCGCTCGTACAACTTCCAGATGGCGATCCTCGACGTCGATCTCGACGAGGTCCAGTAACGGCGCCTAGACGCCGATCTTGGCGAGCAGGGCCCTGATCTCCGGGTCGAACCGCTTCCAGTTATCCAGCACATCCGCGCTGAAGGCATAGACTGCCGCGAGCCCGGGACCGAGATAGACGGTCCTGAGGCAGCGTGCTGACGTGCCTTCGGCTACTGGCGCCGCGCACTTGGCGACGAACGGGTCGGCTGAGAGCGCGTCGTACCAGATGGTCTCGCCGGCAAAGCCGTCGCGCTGTTCGAGGGGCTTGCCGATCAGCCCTACCGGTCCGTCATTGATCTCGACCGGCTGGAACTGGTGCAGGTAGACGCCATCGAGCAGGCCGGCGCTCGGCCGCACGCGGCTGCGCGGCATCAGGGTCACCTCGACCGGCACCGGCGCGGCATCCTTCCCCAGCGGCAGCACCAGCTGCAGGTCGATCTGCCTGGCGAAGCCTTCGACGCGCTGTTCGGCGTAACGGAACCAAGAGACCGGGATTTCGAGATCGCGGCCGCCAATGGTGCGCGTCAGCGTCATCTCATTTTCGGCGGCCCGATGCGGCGCCACGCCGGCGTTCCGGCCCGCTGCGTCGATGGCATAGGCCAGGGCGATCGCCACCAGGGCCACCAGCGCCGCGATGGCAGCCAGGTTGAAGCCGATCGAGTGGTTCTGCGGTGTGCGCGCTGCGGCGGGCGGGGGCATCTGTTGGCAATTAACCAGATTGAGCGAGACGGCGTGACAGCCGATGAGGGCCCGCATATGCTTAATGAAGGGTTAATACGGCTGCGAAGTTGAGCAGTCGCGTCGTTGCTTGGGGCTTGGACGAAGATGCTGCGAGAACTACTGCTGGCAGGATGGATCATGGCGGTCGGCATGGCCGTCGCCGGTATGGGCACATATCTCTACCAGTGGCTGGGCCGCGAGCAGGCGGCGCTGCGCTACAATGGCGCGACGCTGATGCGCACGTTCGGCCTGCTTGCCGTGAGCTTTTTCTGCGGTCCCTACATCGTCCTGCAGATGGGCTGGCGCCAGGAAACCGACGGCACCATCACGGTGAGCTCGGCGCTGCTGGCGGCGTTCGTCGCCTTCGGCTGGAGCTTCATCACCGGCCTGATCGTGATCGGGGGCTATTTCGCCGTCATCCACTGACGGATACTCGGGGGAGTAGGAAGGGGCCCCCCCCCGGGGGGGGGGGG
>JAEZFJ010000442.1 GCA_023437755.1 Pseudomonadota bacterium | reverse complement strand
GCCTGCAGCGCGTTCAGCGCGTCGACGCCGGTTGCATACGGCCGCGCGATCGTGACGTCCAGGCCGTGCTTCTCGAAGTAGCCACGCTCGAGCGCGATCGGCAACCCGACCTGGTCGATGCCGGTGACCATCCCGGCCTTGAGCTTGGTCATGTTCTGCGCCATCCCGGCATCCGGCAGCATGGCCAGCGACAGGCCCAGCGCCAACGCCGGCGCCGCCGCAACCTGGCACAGCCGGCTGACGGCACTGAAGGCCCTGGACGCATTGAACGCCCGGGCGAATCTCATCCCCAACCGCATCTTCGTCTCCTCGTCTTTGTCAATCGTCGGCAAGCGGCTCGACGCGCTTGACCCAATAGGGCCGGGCCACGGCGGCGAGTCGATCCTTCGGGACCCCACGCACTTCGATCGAAGCGTCGTAGGTGCCGGAGACTCTACCATGCTGCTGGAACACCAGGACGTGGAAACGTTCCGGCGCGAAGCGCAGCGTCACCAGGACGTTGACCCGGCCCTGGGCGTTGGGCTTGAATTCGCCGACGATCTTGCCCGGTGCCGCCAGGTACTGCCAGGCGTGCCAGGCCAGCAGGCAGACCACGAAGCCGATCACCAGGCGTCCCCGTGTCGACCGCAGCGCCTCGCGCATCAAGCCCATCAGGCGGAACGCACCAGTTGCAGCACCTGTGCCGACAGCGACTTGAACGCATCGTCCTCCATCAGGCCCTGCCAGGCACGCGGTCGCGGCAGCGTCACTGGCACGTCGGCCAGCACGGTGCCCTTCGACAGCACCACCACCCGGTTCGACAGGAACACCGCTTCGGCGACATCGTGCGTGATGAACAGCACCGTCGGCCGGCGCTCCTGCCAGATGCGGGTCAGCTCCTCCTGCAGGGTCATGCGGGTCTGCGCGTCGACGCTGGCGAACGGCTCGTCCATCAGGAGCACGTCGGGCTCGTTGGCCAGCGCCCTGACCACGCCGACGCGCTGCTGCATGCCCCCCGACAGCTCGTTGGGATAACGGTCGGCGGCATGCGCGAGACCGGCGAGCTCGAGGTATTCGCGGGCGATCCGGTGGCGCTCCTCCTTGGGCATGCCGCGCATCTTGGGCCCGAAGGCGACGTGGTCGAGCACCGTGCGCCACGGGAACAGCGCGAACGACTGGAAAACCACCCCGCGGTCGGGTCCCGGCCCGCTCACCGGCCGGCCGTCGACCCGGATGTGGCCGCCCGAGACCGGCAGGAAGCCGGCGATCATGTTGAGCATGGTGGTCTTGCCGCAGCCCGAGGGGCCGACCACCGACACGAAGTCGCCGGCGGCCACCTCCAGCGAGATGTCGCGGATGGCGGTGACCTGCGTGCCCTTGAAGGGGTCGAAGTAGGTCTTGGCCAGGTTCTCGATCGTCAGGCTCTTCACCGTGTCACCAGTCCCCATCGTTGTCCGGTTGCGCGCTCGATCGGCGCCAGCACCCAGCTGTCGACGATGTACCAGAGGATGCCCAGCACGATCATCCCGAGCATGATCTCCACCACCGAGCCCGCGCGTCGTGCATCGAACATCAGGAAGCCGACGCCGCTGGTGCCGACGATCATCTCGGCTGCGATCAGCGCCCGCCAGCCGTAGCCGAGGCCGTTGCGCAGGCCGGTGACGATGTTGGGCAGGGCCCCGGGCAGCACCACCTCCCACACCACCCGGGCGCGCGAGGCGCCCAGGCTCTGCGCCGCGCGGTGCAGTTCGATCGGCACCGATCGCACGCCGAGGACCGTGTTCAGCACCACCGGAAACAGCACCGTATAGACAATCACGAAGGTCATCGTCCCGAGGCCGAAGCCGAACCAGATCAGCAGGATCGGCAGCCAGGCGATGTCACCGATGGCCTGGAAGAAGAGCAGGATCGGCCACAGCAGCCGGTGGGCGCGGTCGCTCAGCCCGACCAGCAGCCCGAGCGGGATGCCGAGCGCCATCCCCACCGCGGTACCGGCGGCCAGCCGCACCACGCTGTCTTCGAGGTAGGCGGGCAGGATGCCGTTGTACATCAGCTTGCCGAAGGACTGGATCACCTCCGTCGGACCCGGGAAGAAGACCCGCGGAAAGATGCCGGCCTCCGCCACCAGCGCCCACAGCAGCACCACCGGAACGAAGGGCACCAGCGCGGCCAGTGCCGGCCAGCGCGTGGTCCAGCGCATGTAGGCGCCCCACAGGCGCAGCCACGCCCCCGGCCGGGGCGCCGAGTCCCGCGGGCTCATCGACGAACGCCCTCGCGCTGCGCGCTCATGCGCCCCTCACCAGGCCCCAGCGCTCGATGGTGGCCCGCTCCAGCGGCGCCAGCATGAGGCGGTCGATCGCCAGCCACAGCAGGCCGATGATGATCATGCCAAGCACGATGACCTCGGTGCGATAGAAATCGCGCGCGACGAACAGCATGTAGCCGAGACCGACGTTGGTGGCGATCATCTCGGCGGCGATCAGGCCGCGCCAGGCGAAGCCGAGCCCGGTGCGGATGCCGGTGACGATGTTCGGCAGCGCGCCCGGCAGCAGGATCTCGACAAACACCTGCCAGCGGCTGGCGCCGAGCGAGGCGGCGGCATTGCGCAGCGCCAGCGGAATGCTGGTCACGCCGAGCAGCGTGTTGTACGCCACCACGAAGAAGACGGCGTTGAAGATCACGAAGGTGATCGCGCCGAAGCCGTAGCCGAACCAGAGCGTCGCGATGGGAATCCAGGCGATGCCGGCAAGGACCGAAAAGAAGCGGAACAGAGGCGTCAGGAAATCCGATACGGGCTTGCTGACGCCCATCGCGATGCCGAGCGGCACAGCCGTCAGGATCGCGAGCACCGTCCCGACCGTCACCCGCCAGAGCGATGCGCCGACATGAGCGAACAGCGAGCCGTCCACGATCGTGCCCCAGCCCGCACGTGCAACGGTCGGCACATCGGGGAAAATGCGCGGATTGACGTTGAACACCGTGACGACGACCTGCCACAAAACGACGAGAAAAATGAGCGGCGCGACGAACTTGAACGCCTGCCATGTGCGCTGGTACGGAACCGGCGAAAAAGTTGCGGTTTCGTCAGCGACCGTCATCATGCGTCCGCTTGTCAGTGGCAGATCGCGGCATTGTGCCGAACAAGCTCATGTTTCCTCCCAGAAAGCTCGAACATGGCCGGCGGCCCCGCGCATCTCCTCCCGCGCCGGCCGCCTCCGATCAACGTATGAACTGGTCGATGAATTCGGCTCCAAGGCCGTTCTTCGCGTAGTGCGCACGACATTTGTCGATGCGGGTAAAGACGTCGTCGAAGCCGGTCGTGTTGCCGTCCGGGTCGACATAGATCATCGCGCCATTCACCTGGAACATCGTGATCATTTCCTCGACGTGCTCGTCGACGACCAGCGTATGGG
>JAEZFJ010000310.1 GCA_023437755.1 Pseudomonadota bacterium | reverse complement strand
GTGCTGAGCATCGGCCTGGCACTGATCTTCACGCCGGTGTTCACCTCGTCCATGGGCTCGGTGCGCAAGGAGCTCTACTCACACGCCTCGGCGGTGCTGGGCTCGGTCCAGCAGCTGGCCGGCGCGGCGGGTATTGCCCTGTTCATCGCGGCGATGACCATTCAGACGGCGGCCCTCGCGGCCTCCGGGCTGGATCAGGTGTCGGCGCTGGAAGGCGGCATCCGGCTTGCCTTCACCATCGGCGCGGTGATCTCGCTGTTCGCAGTGGTGGCGGCGTTCTTTATCCGCCGGCCGACTGAAGGCGGCGGCCATCACGGCGGCCACTGAGCCTCGAGGTATCGAAGAAAGCATAAAAGGCGCCGGTTTCCCGGCGCCTTTTTGTTGGGCGCGGCAAGGAGGAGTGCCGTCCCACGCACATATGTGGAGCGCGACCGGCTTGCTTCAAGAGGCGGGTGCCAGAGTAGGTTTCCGCTCGGCACGCAGCGAGGAGCAGGCGCGATGACGGATCAGGTCTTCTACCATGGAACCAAGGCCGAGCTGAAACCGGGGGACCTGCTGATGCCCGGCTACCGGGCCAATATCGGCAGCCACCAGGCCGCCTGGATCCATTTCAGCGCTACGCTCGATTCGGCGGTCTGGGGCGCTGAACTGGCCCAGGGCGAAGGGCGCGGACACATCTACATCGTCGAGCCCACGGGCGAATGGATGGATGATCCCAATCTCACCGACAAGAAGTTTCCCGGCAACCCGACCAGGTCCTACCGCTCCCAGCACCCGCTGCGGATCGTCGCTGAACTGACCGACTGGGAGGGCCACCCGCCCGAACAGCTGGCGGCGATGCGGGCCAGCATCGAACGGCTGATGCGCGAAGGCGCCGAGATCATCAACTAGCGTTCGCTGAGCCGCGGCATCAGCTCGACAAAGTTGCAGGGCTTGTGCCGGTAGTCCAGCTGGTGGCTGAGGATGCCTTCCCAGGCGTCGCGGCAGGCGCCGCGGGATCCGGGGAGGCAGAAGACGAAGGTGGTGCCAATCAGCCCGGCCGTGGCGCGCGACTGCAGCGAGGAGGTGCCGACCGTGGTTGCCGAATACTGGTGGAACAGCACCGAAAAGCCGTCCATGCGCTTGTCGAACAGCGGCTCCACCGCTTCGGGCGTGACGTCGCGGCCGGAAAATCCGGTGCCGCCGGTGGTGAGGACGACATCGACGGCGGGGTCGGCGACCAGGGTCTGGACGGCCCTGCGGATGAGCTGGATGTCGTCGCGGATCACCTGGCGGCTGTGACAGGTGTGACCGTCTGCCTCCAGCAGCGACTTGAGCAGCGCGCCGCCGGTGTCGGTCTCGAGCGTGCGGGTATCTGACACGGCAATCACGGCGATGGAGAGCGGCTTGAAGCTGCGGTCCTCAAACCGGTCGGTCTTGAACATCGCCCATGTCCTCCGTTGCCAAGAGTTCTTCCGGCACCGGGGCCTCGTGGTCGACCGGAATGTCGTCGTCATCACTACCAGAGCGGGGGTCGAGCACAACGCTTTCCTGCGTCGGCCGGTCGGTGGTCATGGGCTGGAAGGGCGCGCGAGCCTCGGGGCTGCTGCGGACCTGCATGCGCAGATAGGCGGTCAGGGCGAGGGCGCCGTGGAAGGTGGCGGTGACCACGAAGAGACCCACCGGGGACCAGCCCATCAGCAGCGAGGCGATCGCCGGGCCGATTGCCAGGCCCACCCCCAGCACCAGGAGCATGCCGCCCGCGACCTTGGCGAAATCCCCCTTGGCGAAGTCGTTGGCGTGCGCCACGGCGATGGCATAGAGCGGGTTGGCAGCAAAGCCGTAGGCGGCGAACAGGACGTACATGAGCCAGCCCGGCCCGGGATTGATCAGCACAATGACGACACCGACCAGCGCGGCGAAACTGGCAAGGCCGATCATCACGATGCGCCGGTCCACTCGATCGGAAAGGCGGCCAGCCGGCACCTGGGCCAAGGCGCCGAGAATGGCGGCCACGGCGAACAACAGGGCGATGTCCCCAGTCTCCAGACCCTGCGCATAGCCGTAGACCGGCGCCAGCGTGCCGAAGGCGCCATTGGCCATGCCGCAGGAGAAGGCGGCGATCACCGCAATGGGCGAGGTGCGGTAGAGCAGGCGGAGGTCGAGCTTGGCGGAGGCGAGGGGACGCGGCTGCGGGGTGGATGTCAGGGCTGTGGGCAGCACGGCGCAGATGAAGCTGATGGCGCCCATCACGAAGGGGATGTAGCCGGCGGTACCGGTGACCGATATGGCCAGCTGTCCCAGCGTCGAGGCGGCCATGTTGATGGTGACATAGATCGAGAACACCGTGCCGCGGCTGCGGTTGTCGGCGACCTCGTTGAGCCAGCTCTCGACGATCATCGCCGCGCCGGCAAAGCAGAAGCCGGAGAGGGCGCGGAGCAGGATCCAGCTGATGTCCTGTACCCAGAGCAGGTTGAGGAGGATGGTGATGGTGCCGATCGCAGCCATCACCGAGAAGGCGCGGATATGGCCGACATTGCGCACGATCATCGGCACGGCAATGGAGCCGGCGACGAAGCCCACCGACCAGCCGGTGCCGATCAGGCCCAGCGCGGCAAGCGAAAACCCCTCCTCGGCCCCCCGGACCGACAGCAGCAGCCCCTGCAGGCCGCCTCCGAACATGAGCAGGGCCGAGCCGAGGAAAAGGGCATAGATCTTGATGACGGAGGCCATGACGCTATGGTCCGGAGATAGTCAGAGGTAGGGGCGGCAAATCACCCAACGATGGCATTAGGGCGGCGTTCCCGCTCCGGGGCAAGGGATATTCCCTGCACCCTCAACCGATGCCGAGTTCGTCCAGCTTCAGCCTGAGGCTCAGCAGGTCGCGCCAGGCCTGCTGCTTGGCGGCCGGGTGGCGCAGGAGATAGGCGGGATGGAGGGTCGGCATGGCGTCGACCTGGTGCTGGCCGATGCTGACGCTGGACCAGCGGCCGCGCATCTTGATGATGCCGGCGCTGGTGGAGAACACCGTCTGCATGGCGGGGCCGCCAAGAGTCATGATCACCCTGGGGGCAACCAGTTCCACCTGCCGCTGCAGGAATGGCAGGCAGAGCGCCGCTTCCTCGGGCGTGGGAGCGCGGTTGCCGGGCGGGCGCCAGGGGACGGTGTTGGCGATATAGACTTTGGTGCGGTCGAGCCCGATCGCGGCGAGCATGCGGTCGAGCAACTGGCCGGAGCGGCCGACGAACGGCTTGCCCTGCCTGTCCTCCTCGGCGCCCGGAGCTTCGCCGATCAGCATGATCTCGGCTTCGGGATTGCCGTCGGCAAACACCAGCTGGGTGGCGCGGAGCTTGAGCCCGCAACCATCATAAGAGCCGAGGATCTGCTCCAGCTCGGGCAACGTCTGTGCCGACGCGGCGAGGCGCCGCGCTTCGGCCGGGTCGCTGCCGATGGAAAGCAGGTTGACCGGCGGAGGCGCGCTTTCCTGCGGTGCCGCGGCCGGTGTGGTCCGGGGGCGCACGGCGAAGCGGTCGACCGGCTCGTCGCCGACGGCAATGTCGACGCCGGCGGCTCGATACCAGTCGAGCACGGCGAGCAGCTCGTCGTGATTTAGCGGTCGCGTCTCGGACATGAGTTCTGTTATGTCACACCCCGTTCGGCCCGGCCAGCGTTCGGGCGATGAGGACCGCACAAACCCATGGCAGAAGCCGGCTCGCGCGAGACAATCGAAACGGATGTCGTGATCGTCGGTGCTGGCCCGGCTGGGTTATCGGCGGCCATCCGTCTGAAGCAGCACCACCCGCACCTGTCGGTGACGGTGGTGGAGAAATCTGCCGAGCTTGGCGGTCACATCCTCTCCGGTGCGGTGATGGACCCGATCGGGCTCGATGCGTTGATAGCGGACTGGCGGCTCAAGGGCGCGCCCGTGGGGCCGGACGTTACCCGCGACACCTACCATTATCTCACTGCCAAACGTGACTTTGCGCTGCCGCACGCGCTGGTGCCGCCGCAGCTGCGCACGCCGGGCGCCGTGATCGTCAGCCTCGGGCGGCTGGTGCAGTGGCTGGGCGAGCAGGCGACCGAACTCGGCGTCGACATCTTCCCCATGACCGCGGCCGTCGAGGTGCTCGGCGAAGAGCCGGGGCCTGTTCGGGGCATCATCACCGGC
>JAEZFJ010000309.1 GCA_023437755.1 Pseudomonadota bacterium | reverse complement strand
GGTGCGGGCGGGACAAGGGCTCGGCTGCCGTTTCGTTGGCCGGGGCGGGAAACCGGAAAAACCATCCCCGTTCCCTATGCCGCCGCGTCCGGTTGACGCGCACCGGTCTCGTGCGTGGGCAACGGCTCGGGTGGGGAGTGGTTCCGGCACGCTGCGCGAGTTGAAAGACCTCTAACGCATCGGGCGGCTGAGGAAGGGGGACCCCTCGACGCCGAAGCGCCACGGCGTGTCGGCCCCCTTGGTGATGCCGATGCGTGGGCCAGCAAGAATGGTGTGGTCGCGGTCTGCCACGAGCAGCGTGAAGGGCGGCTCATCGAGGGGCAGATGGTCGTGGTGGCGGTCGACCGCCCACGCCTGGCAGAGCTTGCCGGGGCCGGAACAAAGCTGACGCTCGGGAAGCGGGCCGCGGCGTTGGCGCATCTGCTCGAGCCCGCGGGTGGGTTCAAGTGCGCGGATCAGCACGGCGCTGCCGGGGCGGCAGACGAAATTGAGGCACCAGTGGATGCCGTAGATCTTGTAGACATAGGCTCGGCCGGGCGGCCCGAACATGGCGGCGTTGCGCGCGGTAAGACCGCGGAAGCTGTGCGAGGCCGGGTCGGTCTCGTCATAAGCCTCCACCTCGACCAGCGGGCCACCGACGCCATCGACCAGCAGGGTGGCGCCGATCAGGTCGTGGGCGACCTCGAGGACAGGGCGGTCGAAGAAGCTACGGAGGATGGACTGTGGCATGCTGACTGAGGCGAGGCCGTTGCTATTCGGACTCGCCCCGAAGCATGCCCTTGTAGATCCCGGGTTCGCTGCCGGGGATGGGCATGGCGTCGAGGCGCTTCTGGTAGAAGCTGACCGGGCCGGCGCCGCCGATGACGGCGTAGGCATAGCCGGCTTCGCGCATGCCCTTGAGGGTTGCGATCAGCAGCGCCTCGCCGATGCCCTTGCCGCGCTCGGTCTCGTCAACGCCGGTCGGGCCGAAGAAGCCCTTGGCGGTGGCGTCGTGGCAGGCAAAGCCAAGGATACGCTGGTTGCGATGGGCCACCCATAAGGTGACGGGCGACTGGGCCATCGCGGTCTGCGCCTCGCTGACCCAGCCCTGGCCGAAGTGACGCCCGATCCAGTCGCTGATGACATGGGCTTCCGGCGCGATGGCGCGGCGGACGGTGATGCCGGCAGCAAAGACCCGCTGCTCGCTGGCGAAGGCCTGGGGCAGATCATAGAGCCGGACCAGAAGATCGGGCATGGGTGTTCTCCTCCGCTTTTTGGGAAGAGCCTAATCGACCCGACCGCGCGCCGCTACCTCGACGGTTTCGACCAGCCGGTCACCCGAGATCAGGTGCACGCGGTCGAAGAGGTTGGACACCACGCAGGCGTGGTTTGGGATGATGCGGACGGTGTCTCCGATCCCAGGCTTGTCGATGCAGCGCGAGAGATCGACCGTGCCGTGCTCTTCGCTGAGGCCGGTGATCACCGCCTCGGGGTAGGCTTCGATCAGGCCGAAGCCGGTGAGCCCGAGGGTGTCGCTGGTCAGGGCCTTGGAGCCGGCGTCGATGATGGCGCGATCTTCGGTGGGACGGCTGACGACGGTGGCAAGGACAGTGAGGGCGCAATCGGCCCAGGTGCCGACGCCCTTCGCCACCTGGAAGCGGTCCATGTAGATGTAGGTACCGGGGCGATGCTCGGTCGCGGCGGTGACCTCATGGGCGCGCCAGAGATCGGGCGTGCCGCCATTGCTGACGAGCTCGGGCGGCAGGCCCTCGGCCGTGAGGAGCGCGGCGGCTTCGGCGAGCCAGGCGGCGTTCTGCTCGACCTGACCGGCGGCGGGGTAGGTCATCAGCCCGCCAAAGTGCAGCCCCGGGGCGGCGGCGATCTCCCGCGCCAGTTCAAGCGCGGCAGCCGGACTCTGGACGCCACAGCGGCCCATGCCGGTATCGCATTCGACCAGCACGGTCAGCGGGCGCCTTGCATCGGCGAAGGTCGCGGCAAGGCCCGCAACTGTTTGGCGGCTGTCGGCCGTTACGGAGATGTCCACCCGTTCGGCGAGCGCGCGCAGGCGCGCAAGCTTGGCCGCGCCGATGATGTTGTAGGGCAGGAAGATTTCGCGGATGCCGGCATCGGCGAAAACCTCGGCCTCCCCCAGTTTCTGCACGGTGATACCGACGGCGCCGAGTTCGATGGCGCGGCGGGCGAAACGCGGCAGCTTGTGGGTCTTGATGTGGGGGCGCAGCTTCAGGCCGTGCCGGTCGGCATAATCCTGTGCGCGGCGCAGGTTCGCTTCGACACGGTCGATGTCGATAAGAACGGCCGGGGTTTCAAGATCGGACAGGTCAGTCATTGGGGCGCAGGACCTCATCGACGAAGCGGAGATTGCCGGCAGTCAGCCCCGCATCGACGGGCAGAACGGTGCCGGTGATGCCGGCGGCGGCATCAGAACACAGGAACACGGCGGCGTTGGCGACATCAACAGGGGACACCAGGCGGCCGAGCGGATAATGCGGCAGCACCTTGCCGATGAGGCCGGGATCCGCCTGCAGCCGGTGGTCCCAGGCCGGGGTTCTGACGGAGCCTGGAGCGACGACATTGGAGCGGATGCCGTCGCGACCGCGCTCGACGGCAAGGGCTTTGCTGTAGGCAACCAGCCCGGCCTTGGCGGCGGAATAGGCCGGGTTGCCATAGTGAGCCAGGGCGTTGACGGAGGAGATGAAGACGACCGCTCCCCCGCCCCGCTTTGCCATGGCCTGGACGATCGGGTCGGTCAGCGCATAGGCGCCGTTGAGGTTGATGGCGAGTTCGGCGGCCCAGACCGTGTCGTCGAGATGGCCGAAATGTTCGGCTCGGGTGAAGCCGGCATTGGCGACGACGGCGTCCGGGGCGCCGTGGGCCTCGAGGTGCTCGACAACGGCAGCGCGGGTGGCGGCGGGGTCAGCCTGATCGAAGAGGATGCGACCTGCGAGCTCGAGATCCGCAAGCAGCGCCGGCTCGACATCGGCGCCAATGACGCTGGCGCCAGCCTCGCAAAAGGCGGCCACCAGTGCCCGGCCGATGCCGCCGCCGGCACCGGTGACGAGGACGGTCTTGCCATCGAGGCGGAAGGGGGAGGTCATCTGAGGCACCATATTCTCCTAGACCTCATCCTGAGCGCGTCGAAGGAGGAGGTCGCGACCACTGCGTTACCGACATCGTGGTTCGACAGGCTCACCATGAGGCCTGCGAAGCGTCGGCACGCGCTTACGGCCCCTTGTATGCCACGCATTCGATCTCGACCCTGCAATCCACCATCATGTGGGACTGCACGCAGGCGCGGGCGGGGGGATGTTCGCCGAAATAGCTCTTGTAGACGGCGTTGAAGCTCCAGAAGTCGCGCGGGTCATCGAGCCAGACGCCGCAGCGGACAACGTGTTCGAGGCCGTAGCCGGCTTCCTCGAGGATGGCGATGACATTCTGGATGGTGAGGTGGGTCTGCTCAACGATGCCGTTGCCGACGATCTCGCCATCCTTCATTGCCACCTGGCCGGAGACGAACAGCCAACCGCCGGCTTCGACGGCGCGGGCGAAGGGAAGGTTCTGGCCACCGGCACCGGTCTTTTCGGCACCATAGCGTTTGATCGGCATGGGGAACTCCTGTGTCGCATATGTAAGCCAGTTTCGGCGTTGTGGCAGAATAGGCGCAGAACCTCCCAGGAATGAACCGGATTGTTGCTGCGGAATGTAAAGTTCTTACGTGAGCAAGCGGCGTGGTCATGGTAGGACTTGGCCCACTCCTTGTCTCGACAGAAGGCGAGTCCTTCCCCTTGCGCATCTTCACTGCGGCCCTCGCCACCGAAACCAACACCTTCTCCCCCATCGCCATCGACCGCCGCGCCTTCGAGGCGTCGCTGCAGGCGGGTCCGGGGCAGCATCCGGCAACCCCGACGCTGTGCACGGCGCCGATCACGGTGGGGCGCGAGGTTTGCGCCCGCGAGGGCTGGACGCTGATCGAGGGCAGCGCCAGTTGGGCCGATCCGGCAGGGCTGGTGGCTCGCGCCACCTATGAGGAATTGCGGGACGAGATCCTGGCGGAACTCCGGGCGGCAATGCCGGTCGATGCGGTGGTGCTGGGGCTCCATGGCGCCATGGTGGCGCAGGGC
>JAEZFJ010000301.1 GCA_023437755.1 Pseudomonadota bacterium | reverse complement strand
GGTCCGCAGTCGGTGGTGTTCGACGAGGCCGAAAATCGCCTTCATGCCCAGAAAGCCATTCTGTGCTGGGCCTTCGGGGTCGAGACCAACTAGCCCCCGACAGACAGGAAGCCTGAGTAGACCTCATGGTGAGCCCGTCGAACCACGAGGTCCTCCGCTTGTGCCGCGACCGCGTCCTTCGACACGCTCAAGATGAGGTCTATTGTGCTGCCGAGCCTGGCCGAGCCGACTTGAAAGCGACATATCCATGACGGACACGACGACCATGACCGAGAACCTGATGAGCGCCCTGGGCCTGGATCGCCCGGAAAGTGTCGACGACACGGTCGTTCCCTTCACGCTCGACAAGCTCGACACCCGCGGCCGCAGCGTCCGCCTTGGCGAGGCGCTCGACACCATCCTGTCGCGCCACAACTATCCCGCCCCCGTCGCGCGCCTGCTCGGCGAAGCGGTGGTGTTGTCGGCGCTGATCGGCTCCTCGCTGAAGTTCAACGGCCGCTTCATCATGCAGACCCAGACCGACGGGCCGGTGAACCTGATCGTGGTCGACTTCGACGCGCCCGACGGCATGCGCGGCTACGCCCGCTTCGACCATGACCGGCTGGTCAAGGCTGCCGAAGAGGGCCGCACCCGTCCGGGCGAACTGCTGGGCAACGGCCATCTCGCCATGACCATCGACCAGGGTCCGCACACCGAGCGCTACCAGGGCATCGTTGCTCTCAACGGCAACTCGCTGGAAGAGGTGGCCCACACCTATTTTATGCAGTCCGAGCAGATCCCGACCGTGGTGCGCCTGGCCGTCGCCGAGTTCACGAGGAAAGGCGATCACCGTCCCCATTGGCGCGCCGGTGGCGTGCTGATCCAGCACCTGCCCGAGCACGGCGGGGCTACCATGGCCGACCTGCCGGGCGACGGAAACTTCGACAATCTGGCCATGCAGGACCCCGACTTCATCGAGGCCGACGGCTGGACCGAGGCCCGTACCATGCTGGCGACGCTCGATGACCTCGAACTGGCCGATCCGGACCTCACCTCCGAGCGGCTGCTGTTCCGGCTCTACCACGAGACCGGCGTACGGGTGTTTTCCCCAATGACGCTCGAGGAGCGCTGCACCTGCTCCGCCGACCGCATCGAGGACATGCTCGCCACCAGCTTCACCGCCGAGGACCGCGAGGAAATGGCCGTCGACGGCGAGATCGAAGTTGTTTGCGAGTTCTGTTCGACTGCCTACCACTTCAACCCGCATCAGTTCGAGCCGAACTAGCCGACAGCTCGCTGTTCCAAAGTCGTTCGGTCGCCGCAGGAAGCCCTCTTCTTGCGGCGACTTTTCTATGTGCTACGCTATGCTTGGTTGAGGCAATGGGCGTGGGGGCGACCATGAACTGCAGAGTGCGTCATTCGGTGCCCGGTTCCGGCTGACCTCTGGTGTCCGCCGCGATTGACCTCCTCACCTGGGTTCTGGGCGGCGACACACCGGTCCACTCCGATATCGCCCGCGACGTGCTCCATGATGCCCTGGTTCGCGAAGTCGATCCCCTCCGCTATTGCGCCTCGAGCCTGGGGCTCGACGAGCGAGTAGTGATGGAACGCGCTGCCCGCTGGGCTGGCATGCCCTTCCACGAAACTGTTCCTCGCGGCGTGGAGCGCACAATCGACGTGCATCATCTCGACCGACTGGCCGAGATGCGGACCTTCGGCACCCTGCTGCTGGGCATGCCGGTGGTCTTTGCCGCTCCCGATTTCGAGCGCGTGCTGAGACTGCGCGAGCAGCGCCGGCTCAATCCCGACCTGCGGGACAAGCTCTGCCTTGTGCCCGACAGCGCTCTGCGCGATTTCGTTGCGCGCGCCGCTGCCGAGGCGCTGACCGTGGAGGCCCGCCAGCGCCTCGCCCGCCGCTGGCCATATGCGAGCGCCCACCTCGAGCTCACACGGACCGCCCGGTACGGATTTATCGCCGGGCTGTTCTTGCTGGTCGCGCTGGTTCTGCTTGCGCCCTACATGTTCCAGCCCTTGCTGCTGCCCCTGGTGATGGTGCTGCTGGTGGGACCGAGTCTGATCCGACTTGCTGCCATCGGCACCCCGCCGCGTCTCGACCCGGAGCCACAGCGGCCTGACGATGCCGAACTCCCCGTCTATTCCGTCCTGGTGCCCTTGCGTGACGAAGCGGCCATGGTGCCACAGCTCTTTGCGGCGCTGCGGGCGATCGACTATCCGCCGGAGCGGCTGGACATCAAGTTCGTGGTGGAAGAGGGGTCCACCGATACGGTCTCTGCGGTAGCGGCCCGCTTGGGCGATCCCCGGTTCAGCCTGGTGCGGGTCCCGGATGCCGAGCCGCACACCAAGCCCAAGGCGCTCGATTTCGCCCTGCCGCTTTGTCGGGGCGAGTTCGTGGTTGTCTATGATGCGGAGGACATCCCCGCGCCGGAGCAGGCGGTCCTGCGCTTCCGCGACGATGCCGGCCTGTCCTGCCTGCAGGCGCATCTCGTGGTCGAAAACGGTCGCTCCGGCTGGCTGGCTGCCATGTTTGCGGGAGAATATGCGGGCCTTTTTGGCGTCCTCCTGCCAGCGCTTGCGCGGTGGCAACTGCCGATGCCGCTCGGAGGAACGTCCAACCACTTCCGGCTGTCCGCCCTGCGCGAGATCGGCGGTTGGGATGCCTTCAACGTCACCGAAGACGCCGATCTGGGGCTGCGGCTGGCGCGGCGTCGTTTCAGGGTCGACATGCTGGACTCCTTCACCACCGAGACGGCGCCGACGCGGTTCCGCCCATGGCTCGGTCAGCGAACCCGATGGCTCAAGGGCTGGATGCAGACCTTTATCGTCCACAACCGCGACCCGCTGCGGTTCGCCCGCGAGGCCGGGCTGGGGCCAGCCTTGGCCCTCGAAATACTGGTGCTGGGCATGATCGTCGGCCCGCTGCTGCATGTGGGCTTCGCACTCGAATTCGCCGTCGGCTTGCTGACGGGGCACCTGCCCATCCCGGCGCATCCCGGCTGGTCCGCGTTTTACGGCGGGGTGCTGGTGCTGGGCTATGGCAGTGCCATCGCCATCAACCTGCTTGGCCTCGCCCGCCTCGGCCACGGCGACTTGCGCCGCCCCCAACTCAGCCTGCCGCTTTACTGGGTCATCGTGGCACTGGCGATGCTGCGGGCGGCGGTGGACCTCGCCCGGCGTCCCTATTTCTGGTTCAAGACTCCTCACCGGCCTGGTGGGCGTGACACGCCACCAAGGCGGCTTCAGCTGTCGAACAGTCCGATCCGCTGGCCGTTGGCATCGAAATAATGGGCGTCTCGCGCGCTCAGCGAGACAGTGACGCTGTCGCCGATCCGGTGATCGGCTCGCCCCGGCACCTGCACCAGCAGCACCTCGCCCGAACCCAGTGCCACATGCAGATAGCTTTCGCTGCCGAGGTACTCGACCAGGCGCACCGTACCCGCTGCCCGGACGTCACCGCTTTCTCCGAGCTGCAACTGTTCGGGCCGGACGCCGACGCTGATCGCGCCTGAAGGTGCTCCGCCTGCCAGCGTCAGGCTGCCGAAATCCGGCAGCTCAGCCCGTCCGCCGCTGGCATTCGCATCGATCATGTTCATCCGCGGCGAGCCGATGAAGGTGGCAACGAACCGGTTCTGCGGAAAATTGTAGAGTTCGTAGGGCGTACCCACCTGCTCGATATTGCCCTTGTTCAGCACGACGATGCGCGTTGCCATGGTCATGGCCTCGATCTGGTCGTGGGTGACGTAGATCATGGTGGTGCCGAGCCGGTTGTAGAGGTTTGCCAACTCCACCCGCATCTGCACCCGGAGTTCCGCGTCGAGGTTCGACAGCGTTTCGTCGAACAAGAACAGTTGCGGCTCGCGCACGATGGCCCGGCCGATGGCAACGCGCTGATTCTGCCCGCCCGAGAGCTGCCGCGGCTTGCGGTCCATCAGCTCTTCGATGCGCAGGATCCGCGCCGCCTCCGACACCCGCCGCTCGATCTCGGCCTTGGGCATCCTGAGATTGGAGAGCCCGAATGCCAGGTTCCGCCTTACGCTCATATGCGGGTAGAGCGCGTAGGACTGGAACACCATCGACAGATTGCGCTGGCTGGCCGGCAGGTCGTTCACGATCTGCTCGCCGATGGCGATGGTGCCGTCGGTGATCTCTTCCAGCCCCGCGATCATGCGCAGCAACGTCGACTTGCCGCAGCCGGACGGCCCGACCAGCACCAGGAACTCGCCCGATTGCACCTCGAGGTCGATCCCGTGGATCACCTCGAAGCCGGAATAGGCCTTGCGGACTTCACTGAGGGTAACGGCGGCCATGGCTACTCCGGCAGCATGAGATTGGTGGTCACGACCTCGCCCGTCGACAGGCTCGGGGTGAGGTCTACGGAGAAGTCTCGGAAGACCTCATGGTGAACTTGTCGAACCAGGAGGTCGCCTCCACGGAGCGCCCTCATTTCAGCCCGCTCATGGCGATGCCGCGGATGATCAGGCGCTGGAACAGGACGAAGAAAAGGACGATCGGCAGGATCGACAGGATCGACATCGCGAACATGGGTCCGTACTGCGAGACGCTGTCCTGGCTGATGAACATCCGGAGCGCCAGCGGCACGGTGTAGTCGTTCATGTCGTTGAGATAGACCAGCGGCCCCAGGAAATCCTCCCAGGTCCAGATGAAGCTGAAGATCGCCGCGGTAGCCATCGCCGGCAGCGATAGCGGCATGATGATCGCCCAGTAGATCTTGAACGGCGAACACCCGTCGATCATTGCCGCCTCGTCGAGTTCACGCGGCAATTGCCGGAAGAACTGGATCATCAGGAAGATGAAGAAGGCGTCGCCGGCGAGGAACCGTGGCACGATCAGCGGCAGGTAGGTGTTCACCCACCCCAGGTTCAGGAACATGATGTACTGCGGGATCAGCACCACATGGTAGGGGATCATCAGCGTCATCATCATCAGCGCGAACCAGATGGTCTTGCCGCTGAACTCGAGCCGCGCGAACGCATAGGCCGCGAACGAGCAGGAGATGACGTTGCCGATCACCGACAGCACGGTCACCACCGTGGAGTTCCAGAAGAAGGTGGTGAAGCTGACCGGAAGTGCGTTCCATCCCTGCCAGTAGTTCTGCCAGTCGAAGGTCGATGGCCACAGCGACAGGTCGCCGAAGATCTGGTTGTCGGGCTTGAGTGAACTCGCGACCATCCAGAGGAGCGGGTAGATCATCACGAACGAGGTGGCGATCAGGAACACGTGCTTGAGAATGGCGCTGCGGCGGGCGCGGCGCGCCTTCTCCTCGCGGATGGTACGGGCAATGGCCGCGTGATCGAGCGTGTCGGTGGCGAGCGCTGTTGCCATGGTCAGCCCCGCTGGCTCTCGT
>JAEZFJ010000143.1 GCA_023437755.1 Pseudomonadota bacterium | reverse complement strand
ATGTAGTAGGGCGCCGGCGGGTAGTGCCGTAACCGTTCCTGGATCAGCCCCTCGGCGTCACGATCGCGGGGGCCGCTGCGCCCCGCAACGTCCTCGATCCGGTCGAACAGGCCGTTGATGGCGTCGGAATCCTGCTGGTTGGCCATGGCGCACTCCCTTGCTGCACTGAAGGGGAAATGGGCAGCCGCGTGGCACGTTGCAACACATCAGCGGCTGGAATTGACCCGCAACACATAACCGATCACCACCGCCACCGCTTCATAGAGTTCGATGGGGATGGACTCGTCGAGCTCGACGCCGCTCAATGCCTCCGCCAGCACCGGGTTGGTCTCGACCACGACGCCGTGTTCCTCGGCCAGTTCTACGATGCGGTCGGCAAGCAGCCCCCTGCCCTTGGCAACCACACGGGGCGCCTGGGTGGTGCCCTTCTCGTACTGCAGGGCGACGGCCAGCGCCCGAGGAGCCGGAACGTCATTCATCGGAGCGCATCCAGGAGGTGCGGGCTCTGAGACGAAGTCGGCGCCGCTGCCGGCTCTCCGTGCCGGACCAGCATCGAACCCGGCTGCAGCCCGGCGGCAACAAGACCCGCGCGGAGCAGTTCGAGCTCCGCCTGCAGAGCCATCGCGGTCGCTTCCTCGGTCGCCCACAGCATCACGCCGACATTGCCTGCTCGAAGCGAAACCTGGGCCCCCACTTCGCCCATCGCGGGCAGGTTGATGGCGAACCGCATCTGCCATCCCCGCTCGGCCGAGCCGCCCTCCCTGCTCTCCGCCTCCTGACGGATCTGCAGGTGCAGCAGCGCCTGATGGGTGCCGACCACTACCGGCAGGTCGAGGGTCATGGCTGGCGCGGGTCGCCCATCCGCATCGGGAAGTCCGGCATGCTGGTGGAGACGTAGCCGCGCTATGGCCGCCTCGCTGCGATCCAGTGCCTGCCGACCGATCTCTTCAACCGAAGCCGCCGGGTCAACGGCGTTCACTGGTTGCGGGTCTGGGCCCCGCGCCCGGGGCGTCGTTCCGCGTACCGGCGGCGGCACGGGAGCCGCTGCCGCGATTGGGTGCTGGCTGGTGCCGAGCCATTTGCCGAGCGCGCCCCGCAGCGCCATCAAGGCCAGTTTGCCGTCTGCGGCAGGCATGGTGGTCGCGCCAGCCAGGCGTGCTTCCGAGAACACTCCGGAGTTTGCCACGGCCTGCTTCAGCGCCGCACCGGTTAGGGTGGTACCACCGAGTTCCATCCGGCTCGACAGGAGGTGTTGTGCCGCCTTCATCACCGGTTCCGGCACACCAGTGCGCGCAACCAGCGCCGTCAGCGTTGCCGTCAGCGCCGTCGCCGCGCCCTGCCTCGGCAGCGCGGCCTGCACCATCTGCGCCAGCGCCTGCTGCGGCGTGGTGGCAGTGGTGTGGGTCTGTGGGCTCGAAATGGGCTGCGTAGCAGCCAGCGGTGGCAAAGAACTTGGCGGCGCCGCCGATGCTTGTGCGGTCGGCCAGTTCGGCAGAGGCGCCAGAGTGGGTGCTGGCGGGGCTGCGGGGACGCGTGCACCTGCAAGCCCGACTCCATCGCGCCGCACCGCAGCAGCGGGGCCGGCCGTGATCACGGGTGCTTCGGTTCTGCCGACCTGTGTCCCTGCAGGTGCCGCACCTGGTGCTGGCGAAGTCGCCACAGTTGAAGGAGTCGCTCCCGACTGAGCCGCGACGCTTGTTGGCTGTCCTGCTGCCGGCGCGGCCGGTCCCGAGGTCGGCGCAACCGTCGGTGGTGAAGCTGGCGCCGGTGCAGACGAGGCGATCGAGGGCGACACTCCAGTCATTGGTGATGGCTGCGCCCTGACGGTCAACGTTGGCGCAGTCGTTGCAGGCTGCTGGCTGACCGCCGGTGAGGGTGCCCCACCGGCTGGTGGTGGTTGCACCGACAGCCGTATCTGCGGTGTCAGCGCCTCCACCTTCAGCTTCAGCGTTGCTCCTGGTTGGGCCGGCTGCGCGAGCAGCAGGTTCAGCAACTGCCCCTGAAGCTCGACTCTCATGGTGTTGCCGGGACCTGGTCCGATGACCTTGGCGTCGAGCACCTGACCTGTCTGCAGGGCGAGCGCCAGCGAGGGCGGACTGCGCAACAGCGTCGCCACCTGCGGCATAGCCGGCATCTGCATCGAGATCGACATCCGCGGCTCCGGTCTTGCCCGTCAGCCTTGGGACCGAATCGTTAACGTTCCCTCACGAGACGAACGGCAGTTGCCAGCCCAGGACGTTGCTGAGGACAAACAGCGCGCTCCAGGCGAGTGCCAGCACCACGCCCCACACGATCACCACCGCCACCACGGAGAGGATCGCTCCGATGATGATCCAGAGGCCATCGCGCTCCAGCACGCCGAGTGCCAGGACGCAGATGGTGAACGCCGGCAGCATGTTCCCGAGGGGGATCGGCAGGAAAAGGACTACGGAAAGGATCAGACAGAGCAGTCCCACGACGTATTTGGCCGGTGGATGCGCCAGTTGTTGCAGCCGCGGCCGCATCAGGCGCTCAGCCCTGGCGAGCCACGGCGCCGCCAGGTCCACGACCTTCTCGAACTCCTGGCGCGAAAGCGACCGGTCGGTGATGACCCGGGGCAGCCAAGGCCGCTGGCCCAGCATCAACTGGAACGAGAGGAAGATAAGCGGTGCCCCGAGGATGGCAGAGACGCCCGGCGGCACCGGAATGGCATTGGGCACGGCGAAGATGAACATCAGCGCCCCGATAGCGCGGTGTTCCATTGCCTGAAGCAGGTCGCCAACGGAGATCCGCTCACGGGTGGCGTCGCGAGCGATCGCCCTCAGGATCGCCGAAAGCCGGTCGGCGCCTTCATCAGGAGGTACATGATCGATGTCGATTGCAGGATCGGTTTGCGTCATGTGCCCCCCAGTCGCCCCCCCAGGCTAACGC
>JAEZFJ010000002.1 GCA_023437755.1 Pseudomonadota bacterium | reverse complement strand
CCCACGATCCGCCCCGCCTCCATGAGGTAGCCGCGGTCCGAGATCGAAAGGGAAATTGATACGTTCTGCTCGACGAGGAGCAGGGCCACTCCGGTCTGCTGCACCCGCTTGAGCGCTGCAAACAGCTCGGTGACGACGATGGGCGCAAGCCCGAGGCTGGGCTCGTCGAGCATGAGATATCTGGGGTTGCTCATCAGGGCGCGCCCGATGGCAACCATCTGCTGCTCGCCCCCCGACATGGTCCGCACGATCTGCCGCTTGCGCTCCGCCAGACGCGGAAAGAGCTCATAGACAAGGTCGAGGCGCTGGGCCTCGGTGGCGCGGGCGCGGCGCGGATTGGCACCGAGCAACAGATTTTCACCCACATTGAGATCACCAAACACCCCTCGTCCCTCCGGGACCAGGGCGATACCGGCTTCCGGAATTTCGTGCGGCGGCAGGCCGAGGAGGGATTTGCCGTCCAGGGTCACCCGCGATCCGCTGTCGGGGTTCGCGAGGCCGGCGATCGCCTTGAGCAGCGAGGACTTGCCAGCACCGTTGGCGCCCAGGATGACCACGGTTTCGCCTGGCAGGACGCGGACGGAGACATCCTCAAGTGCCAGATGACGCCCGTAGCGCAGAGAGAGCCTGTCGATCTCAAGCATGGCCGTCTCCGAGGTAGGCGGCGATCACGGCCGGATCGGCCAACACGTCGGCGGTCGGCCCCTCGGCGATCTTGGTGCCCACATTCATGACGACCGCCCGGCCGCAGAGTGCCCGCACCGCCTCCATGATGTGTTCGACGAGGATGATGGTCATGCCCCGATCTCGCAGCGACAGAATGAGGTCGATCCCCACGCGCAGTTCGGTCGGATTGAGGCCCGAGAGCCATTCATCGAGCAGCAGCAGGCGCGGCTCGGCGGCGAGGGCCCGCGCGAGTTCCATGCGCTTCTGGTCGATATAGGTCAGGTCGTCGGCGTGCTCGCCCCCACGGCCAGCCAGCCCGACCTGGGCCAGCAGCGCATGGGCCTGGTCACGCGCGGCACTGCCCCAAAGCGGACTGGGTCGGAAGGCCAGCGCCGCGACGACATTTTCGGCCACGGTGAGAGAGGGGAGGATCCTGACCAGCTGGAAGGTGCGCGCTACGCCGTGGCGCGCGATCCGGTGCGGCGGCAGGCTGGAGATCGTTTCGCCGCCCAGGGCAATGGTGCCCCGGGTGGGCGCCAGGGCGCCGGAAATCATGTTCAGCAGGGTCGTCTTGCCAGAGCCGTTCGGGCCCAGCAGCGCCGCCACTTCACCAGCATCGACCGAGAAGCTGACATCATTGACGGCGGTGAGGCCGCCAAATTGCTTGGTCAGGCCCTTGATCTCGAGGAACTGGTTCACTGTGCCCGCTCCTTGCGCCGAACCCGCCCCATGAGCTCTTCGCCCAGCGCCAGAAGACCGCGGGGAACCACGAAGACAATGGCGATGAACATGAGGCCGAGGATGATGGAATAGTGGTTGGGGAAGTTGGCGCTCAGCCACTCGAACAACAGGAACAGCGGCACGGCCCCCAGCAGCGGCCCCCACAGCCGGTTCGCGCCGCCCAGCAGAGCCATAATCACAGTCAGGAACGAGACTGTCGGGTTGAACACGATGGCCGGCTCGATATAGGTCCAGCGCGGCGCCTGAATGGCCCCGACAAGCGTGATGATCGTGGCACTGATGGCAAACAGGGCCAGTTTGACGCGGGAGATGTCGACGCCGATATGGGCGGCCACGGTTTCGTCGTCGCCGATGACCTTTAGGGCCAGCCCAAGGCGCGAGCGGGAAATCCAGAAGCCGATGGCAAGGGTTGCCGCGGCCAGCGCCAGCAGCTGCCAGTATATCTGCTCGGCAGTGACAGGCAGGAAGATGTAACGCCCGAGTGTGCCGGTGACGTTGACTTCGTACCAGGTGACGAGCTGGCGGACGAGTTCGGCGAGGCCGAAGCTGAAGATCACGAAATAGACGCCAGCCAGCCGCAGCGTCGCGAGGCCCACCACCAGGGCCACCACAAGGCCGATCAGCCCTGCAACGAGCAGCACGACGGGGTATGGCAGGGTCTCGGAGAGAACGGCTACCGTATAGGCGCCGATGCCGAAGAAGGCGACCGTGGCCAGCGAGATATAGCGGGTCGGCCCGGAGAACAGTGCCCAGGCGCTGGCGAGGACAACGTAGCCGGTCATCCCCAGCAGCAGCCCAACGCCATAGGCGCCCAGTTTGGTGGGGGCCAGGGCGAGCGCAACGAGCGCCAGGCCGATCAGTCCGAAACCGATGGCGGTACGTGTCATCGGCCCGCAGCCTTTCCGAACAGGCCCGAAGGTCTCCAGAGCAGGACCACCAGGAAGATGAAGTAAGTGGAGGCGAGGGTCAGACCGGGATCGACATAGGTGGCGACCAACGTCTCGACGACGCCAAGCAGCAACCCGGCGACGAGCGCACCCATGAGGTTGCCGAGCCCCCCCATAATGACGATGACCAGCGCCTTCATGGTGAAGACCACACCCATCGAAGCATTAAAGGTCTGATACATGGAGATCATGACCCCGCCCGACGCGGCCAGCAGCGTGCCCAAGGCAAAAGCGAAGCGGGCCGTGCGGTTGACGTTGATGCCGACGAGCGGTGCCGCATTCGGCGCCACGGCGATGGCGCGAATGGTGGTGCCCCAGCGGGTGCGGGTCAGCACGAGAAACAGCGTGCCGCCAATGATCACCGCGAACACAAAGGCCAGGAGCCGGTTCGCCGCGATGTTGGCGCCGAGCACGTTCACGCCGAAATTGAGATAGTTGTAGCTGGTATAGTTGGATCCGAAGGTGACCAGCATCACGCCCTGGATGACGAACAGCAGCCCGAAGGTGGCGAGGATCGAATCCACCTCCAGCGTCCCCCCTTTCGCCGAACGCCGCACCAGCGGCTGCATCATGATGCCATAGATCAGGTAGCCGAAGGCAAACGCACCGGGCAGCACGACAAACAGGCCCAGGAGCGGATTGATGCCAAAGGTCGAAAACAGGAAGAAGGCAGCGAAAGCGGCAAAGATGGTCACCTCGCCATATGCCAGGTTCATGATGCGCGAGATGCCGTATTGGAGGGTGAGCCCCATGGCAACGAGGGCATAGGTGCCACCCAGGACCAGGCCCGAAATGAGCGCTGTCAACAACATGGAGTACCCTTCCCTCGCCTTCGATGCGATGAGGTGGTCACGAGCGAAAGCATGGGCCCCGCACTCAAGGAGCGCGGAGCCGGTGATTGGCCTTACTGCGCCTTCCAGGGCTGCTTGGGCAGCACGATCTCGCTTGAGCCTTCGCGTTCGGTCGGCTCCACCGCCACGAACACGCCGTTCTGCCACTGACCCGTCCACCACAGGTCGCGAAGCTGATTGTTCTCGAGCCTGGTCTCGCCGAGGATAGTGGTGAACGTGCCGGTCGAGAGCTCCTGGGCCACGGCGTTGCGATCGAGGCCGACGCGCTTGATCGCTTCCTCGAGCATCTCGAGCCCGGCATAGGTCATCTGCGAGGCCCAGAAGTCGGGGGCCTGGCCGATGAAGTCGGTATGGCGCTGGCGGTAGTCCATCAGCGCCTCGTTCGAGGTGTCGATGCCGCCCAGGCTGAGTACGCCTTCGGCATTGTCGCCGTTGGCCGCGAGATAGGTCGGGAATGGCGTGCCGACACCAAGATAGAAGACATCCGGGTTGTAGGCCGCAACCTGCGCCTGCTGGGTCAGGGCGAAGGTGTCGGGCGGATAGGAGAATGCCACGAAGCTGTCAGCGCCCGAGGCCTGGGCCTCGTTGAGCATGGGTGTGAAGTCGGTGGTCCCGGGCGGATAGGTCCGGTCCATGACGATGTTCAGGCCTGCCTCAGCGAAGGTCTCGCGTGCGGCGTTAACAAGGTCGATACCGAAGCCATCAGCCACAGAAATGATCGCAACGTCGCCGTTGATATCGCCCGATTCATGGGCAGCGCTGAGCACTTCGGCGAGGGCGCCGGCATAGTCGGCACCACCACCGAGGAGCCAGAAGCTGCGCTTCCAGCGCTCGGCAAACTCGGGCGCCTTGTCGGTCACGGCAGCCGAGGCGATCAGGGGGTAGCCGAAGCGGTCAAGCAACGGTGCCACTGCAAGGTTGAAGCCGGTGCCCCAGGGGGAAAGGACGAAATCGACCTCGTCCTGCGTGACCAACCGCTCCACCGCGCGCACCACTTCCTCAGCCGACGAGCGGTCGTCATATTCGATCACTTCGATGGGCAGCCGCGAACCATCGGGCAGTTCGAGACCGCCGGCCTCGTTCACCTCGTGGACCCACAACTTGTAGTTGGGGATGGTGGTGATGCCGGCGCCGCCCGCATTACCGCCGGTCATGGATACGGCATAGCCGATCTTGACGGAGTCGCGCTCCTGCGCGTTCACCGCGATTGGGCTGACACCTGCCAGAAGCGTGGCGCCCACACCGAGAAGACACAGGGCAAGCCTGCGCGATACGAATGTCATGGATAACCTCCTCTTGCCCCAAGATCGGGGCGTCGGAGCGCTGCAGGTTTTTTCCCTGTTCAAGCGCCTGCGCCACGCTAGCCAACCTGCCCCGTGCATGAAATAGACTATTTCCGGAGAAACTTGCACTTTTAAGGCATTCACGCCATGCGCGCGGATCAGTACATGTCGACCCGCAATAAGCTCGACCTCGCCCAGGAGGTGGAGAGCCAGGCCATTGCGACCACCCTCGACAAGGGCCAGTGGATGCTTCAGGGCAGGCGCAATCGCCTTTTCGTGCTGATGTCCGGAGCCGGCGAGGTCAGCTACCGCGGGGAAGCGACCACGCTGCAGGCCCCTACCCTGCTCTGGATTCCAACCGGCACACCCGCTCAGTTGACCCTGCTGGCGGGCTCGCGCGGCGCCTGGATGGCAGCGTCGGATACGGCACTAGGGCAGGTCGGGCTCCCCGGCAACATTTCCGAAGATGTGCGCTGGCTTTCCATACGACCCCAGCTCGGCACACGGATCGACCGCAAGGCAGCAGCGCAGTTGATGACCCTGCTCGGCGACATGGAAAACGAGCTGCGCGACAATGGCGGCGCCGCGGCAGAAATGGTACGCCACCAACTGGCCATCGTGTCCATCCTGCTGTGGCGCCACTCGGACCTCAGTGCCGCAGTGCGGCAGCCGGCGCCGCGCGCGCTGGTCGGCAGCTTTCTCCACCTGGTCGATCAACACATGCGCCGGCACTGGTCCGTGGCCGACTACGCACGCTCCCTGCGGGTGAGCAGCGACCGCCTCAATAGCGCTATCTTGAGGGCGACCGGTCAGACTCCGCTTGCCCTGATCCATGCCAGGTTGATGAAGGAAGCGAGGCAGATGCTGGAAGATTCAGGCCTGCAGATCGCCGAGGTCGCCTCGTCGCTGGGCTTTGAAGACCCCGCCTATTTCTCTCGTTTCTTCAAACGGCACAGTGGACGCTCGCCCAGGCAATTCAGGGCTGAAGCTACTCGAGAGCAGGTCAACTCTGCAGGCTCCTTTGCAGCTTGGCCTTAGCCGGCTTGCCGGGCCAGAAGCGGCCTGTCCGGCCTTGGCGCGCCCTAATTGAAAACGCCATTCGGCATGTAGGCGTGCGGTGGCTCATCTGGGGCCGGTTACGGACCGGTAGCTTTCAGCAGCCGCAAGCGGGATAACTGCCATTGCGCTGCAGTCAGCCC
>JAEZFJ010000485.1 GCA_023437755.1 Pseudomonadota bacterium | reverse complement strand
ACCGGCTCGGCGGCAAAGGCGCTCGGGGCGGGAGAGGGGCAGGCGCGCCGCGCCAGGCACTGGGCGGCCTCTTCGGCATAGTCGCCCATGTCCAGCGGCAGGAAGTTGAACTGCGACAGCACCGCGTTCGGCGCCCAATAGTAGAAGATGATCGGTTCGGAGCGGCTGACCGCCTCGGCGAGCAGGGTATCCATCTCGAAGCGGTTGGCGGGCTCGACCAGTTCCACCAGTTCGGTCAGACCGTGTGCGGCAACGAGGTTGCGGTTGATCACCGAACAGGCCCAGTCCGCGGGGCAGGAGATGAAGCGCACCGGGTTACCCGCGGCGACGGTGGGCAGGGCAGCGGCGAGGTCGGCGGCCGCGATCGGTTGCGGCAGGGCGGCAGCAACGTAGTCGGGCACGTACCAGCCCTCGAGCTGGGTTTCCGCGTAGGTGGGGGCGGCCTGACGCAGCATCTGCGCCTCGATGCCGGCATTCCAGACTTCCACGGCGCGGGTGGGCCACATTTCCGGCGCGACGGCGGGCTGACCGGTCGAGCCCATGGCCGACGCCGTGGCGGCGAGATCTCCGGGCACCACTTCGGCCGTGCAGCCGAAACTGCGGGTGAGGATGCGAGCGTGGATTTCAGCCAGCAGTTCGGCGGATTGCCAGGCCATGCGGGCGATGCTGAGCGGACGGGTGCCACAGGGCGGGGGCGGTTCGGCGGACGCGGCGGCCTGGTCCTGCGCCTGGTCGACCACGGTAAGCTGGGCCATGGCGGGCGCAGCCAATGCGGCGGCAAAGAGGATCAGGGTCGCGGCCAGGTGCCGGATGTGCATGGGAGCCTCCTTCGCCGGTCGATCTATGGCGAAAGCGATCGCGTTAAGCAACCGTCGCGGCAATCGGAAATGGCGTGCAATCCCCGGTGACTCGGCGCAACGAAATGTGCAACAGTCCCCCCAGCGGGGCGCCAAGGGAGCGCCCCCTATATCGCGTCGCGCCGCTCGCAAGGAAGGGTCCGTCAAGGACCGCCCGGTGGTTGCGACCCAGCAGAGGGACGTACATGCGCAAAATCCACAAGACCCTGACCCTGGCCGTTGCCGCCACCACGCTGTTCGCTGCCGCTCCGGTTCTGGCCCAGGAGGTCAAGATCGGCTTCCTCGCCGACGTGACCGGGCCGATCGCCGGCTTTGCTCCGGGCATGGTGGATGCCGGCAACCTGGCCATCACCCATGTGAACGATCAGGGTGGCATCCTTGACGGCCAGACGCTGACCTCCGTCCTGGCCGACTCGGCCTGTGACGGCGGCACCGCCGGCCCGGCTGCCGACCGTCTGGTCAATGCCGAAAACGTCGTCGCCATCTTCGGCGGCTACTGCTCCGGCGCCACCATTGCCGGCGCCAATGGCTCGGCCATCCCGGGCAATGTGGTGATGATCTCGCCGGCTTCGACCGCTCCGGCCGTGGCCGAGCTCGACGACAATGACCTCGTATTCCGCGACGTGGTTCCGGACTCGATCCAGGGCGTCAAGGCTGCCGAACTGCTGCTCGCCCAGGGCGTGACCGAAGTCGGCCTGACCTATGTCAACAACGACTACGGTTCGGGTCTCGCCGGTGCGTTCGAGGAAGCCTTCGTGGCCGGTGGCGGCACCGTGCTCGCCAACGTCGCCCATGAAGACGGCAAGGCCGACTACCGTCCGGAAATCGGCCAGATCGAAGCTTCCGGCGCCACCACGCTGGTGATCTACGGCTACGAGAACGCCGGCGGCGGCGCCATCCTGAACCAGGCTGTGGAAGCCGGTTCGTTCGACCTGTTCGTCGGTGGTGACGGCATGGCTGGTGAAGCCCTGCTCGCGACCCGCGACGCAGCCAACCTCGAAGGCATGATCCTGACCCAGGCCGCTCCGGCCGAAGGTCCGGCGTTCGACGCGCTGGCTGCCCTGACCGAAGCTGCCGGCCAGGACGCCAACGGCACCTATGTGACCAACTCCTACGACGCCGTGTTCCTGCTGGCCCTGGCCATCGAGAAGTCCGGCTCGGCCGATCGCGAGGGCATCTCCGCTGCGCTTCGTGAAGTCTCCAACGCTCCGGGCGAGACCGTCCTGCCGGGCGAGTGGGAGAAGGCCAAGGAACTGATCGCCGCTGGTACCGACATCAACTACGAGGGTGCCTCGGGCACCGTCGAGTTCGACGACGTCGGCGACGTGGCCGGTGCCATCAACTACTTCGTGGTTGAAGGCGGCGGCGTGGTCAACAAGGGCCTGATCGAGTAGTCAGGACCACTTCAGCATCAGGGCCCGGACGGCAACGTCCGGGCCCTTTTCGTTTCTGAACCTTACCTCGCCTCTGTCGTTGCAGCCCGCGAACGAGGAGTGGCGGCATGATCACCAACCAGCAGGGCGTTCCGGACCTTTCCGGCAAGGTGGCGCTGGTCACCGGTGCGACGAGCGGCGTGGGCCTCGAAACCGCCCGCATGCTGGCGGTGGCGGGAGCGCATGTGATCCTGTGCGGCCGCAGTGCCGAGAAGGGTATTGCCGCCATTCGCGAGATCGCCACGGAGGCGCCGAGGGGTACGGTCGAGTTCGAGCGCTTCGACATGGCCGACCTCGCCGAGGTCGCAGCGGGCGCCGCCCGGATCGGGGCCACGCACACCCGAATCGACATGCTGGTCAACAATGCCGGGGTGATGATGCCGCCCGAGCGGCGCACCACCGTGGACGGGTTCGAACTGCAGTTCGGGACCAACCACCTCGCCCATTATGCGCTGACCGGACGGCTGCTGCCGATGTTGCAGGCCGGCAAGGCGCGGGTGGTGTCCGTCGCCAGCAATGCTGCCCGGCGCGGGCGCATGCAATTTGCGGACCTGCAGTTCGAGCGCGGCTACGTGCCGTGGCATGGCTATGCCCAGTCAAAGCTCGCAAACCTGCTGTTTGCGCGGCAGCTCCAGAAGCTAAGCGATCGGTCCGGTTGGGGCCTCCGCTGCGTGAGCGCCCATCCGGGCCTGGCCAGTACGGGCCTTATCGCCAGCGGCATGGGCAGGGGCGGGTTTGCCCGGATTGCGGAAATGTTCACCTCGGTGGTGGCGCAGTCCGCCGCAGCGGGTGCCCTGCCCATCGTGGCAGCGGCCGTGGAGCCGGACCTTGCGCCGCTGGACTATGTCGGGCCGGCAAGCTTCGGCGGCTGGCGCGGCAAGCCCAGGCTCGTTGAGCGGCCCCCAGCCGCCGACGACGACGTCGCGGCCGAGCGGCTTTGGTCCGTGTCGGAAAACCTCGCCAACCTGCGGTATGCGACCGGCGGGCTGTAGCCGCCGGCCCGATCAGGTTTCGCGCCGCACCACTTCGGGGATCAGGCCTTTGGGGGCATAGCGCAGAGCGATGGTGATCACCACGCCGAGCACGAAGACGCGCATCTGCAGGGCACGCGAGTCGATCTCGGGGATGGCGCCCCAGCCCATTGCCTCGGTCAGCACCGAGAGGTTGAGGAAGATCAACTGCGCCAGCGGGTCGGAAATGATCCAGACGATGTAGATCAGGAAGGCCCCGAGCACGACGCCCCAGTTGTTGCCAGCGCCGCCGACGATCACCATCACCCAGACCATGAAGGTGTGATTGATCGGCTGATAGCCGGAGGGGTCGAAGATCTGGGTGAAGGTGCCGAGCATGGCTCCTCCGATGCCCATCAGGATCGAGCCGAACACGAACAGTTCCAACTGGCGGTTGGTGACGTCCTTGCCCATGGAGGCGGCGGCGATGTGGTTGTCGCGGATCGCCCGCATCATGCGGCCCCAGGGGCCGCCATAGGCCCGCTGCACGAGGAGAAACGCGCCGATCAGGATGATCACGCAGATCCCCAGGAACATCAGCCGCGCGAACACGAAGCTGTCGGGAATGGAGAAGCCGGCGGCCTGCAGTTGCTGCGGCAGCGGCGTCGGCCAGGGCATCGGCGACACGGTCATGGTGCCGCGGGTCAGCCAGTCCATGTTCTTGATCAGGGCCCGCAGGATCTCGGAAATGCCGATGGTCGCAATGGCGAGGTAGTCGGTGCGGAGGCCAAGGCTGATGCGGCCGATGAAGAAGGCGATGATCGCCGAGACCAGTCCACCAAAGGCCCAGCCGAGGACCGGGTGAAGCCCCAGGCCGCCGACGAAGCCGGCATTGGCCTCGATATAGGCGGCGGCCGGATCGATCTGGCTGCGGTAGATCACATAGGCGGCAAACCAGGCGAGGATCACCAGCACCGTCTTGAGCTTGCCGCTGATGCCGATGCGGTGGCTCTGGCGCACCAGGAGCACCAGCCCCAGGCCGATCAGGAAAGCGAGAAGGGCGCGGGCGAGCAGCATCGGGCCCTCACCATCCCAGAACACCTGGTTCACGGGGTAGGAGAGGAACACCGTGGAGGCGCCGCCCACCATGAGGAAGCCCATGATGGCGAAGTTGAACAGCCCGCCATAGCCCCACTGGATGTTGAGGCCGAGCGCGATCAGCGCGAAAGCCGTCGCCTGGGTCAGGATCAGCAGGATCGAGGCGGTGCCCTGCACCACGCCGACCACAACCACCATCAGGAACATCAGCGCGAACAGCACCAGGCCACGGCGCAGCGGGCTGCCCCAGCCGGTGGCGGCAGCGTTGGAAGCGGCGCTCATGTCGAAGCTCCCTTGAAGATACCCGTGGGGCGCACGAGCAGGGTGATCACCAGGATCACGAAGGCCACGGTGAGCTTATACTCGGTCGGCACCAGCGCAAGGTTGGCCGGCAGCGCCATGCCCTCGGGGAGCACGGCGTTGAGCGGCCGCAGCACGGCAGTCCAGTTGAACACGGCCAGCGTCTCGGCGAAGGCGATCAGGAAGCCGCCGACAATGGCACCATAGGCGTGACCAAGACCGCCCACGATCGCGGCGGCGAAGATCGGCAGCACGATGTTGAAGGCAAGATCGGGCATCAACGCCACGTCGAGCGCCAGCATGGTGCCGGCAACGCAGGCGAGGGAACCGGCGATCACCCAGGTCACCCGCACGACAAGCGCCGTGTTGATGCCGGAGACCTGCGCCAGCGCGGCGTTGTCGGCCATGGCACGCATGGCCTTGCCGAGGCGGGAGCGGGTGAGGAAGAGGTGAAGCGCGACCACGATGATGGCCGTCACCACGAACATGATCAGTTGCGGTTCGGTGATGCTGATGGGACGCGACCCTCCCAGCCACGTCATGTCGAAACGGAAGATGTCCTTGGGCTCGCCGCCGACATAGAGCTGCCGCGTGCCCGAACCGAAGATCAGGCGGATCAGACCCTGGATCATCAGGGTGACACCGATGGAGGCGATCAACAGGGTAACGGGCTTGGCGCCGCGGGCGCGCAGGGGCGCGTAGAAGCCCTTGTCGATGCTGAGGGCGAGCAGCGCGGTGATCACCATTGCGGCCGGCAGCACCACGAAGCCCATGGGCAGCGGCAGGATGATGCCCATGGCCGCCAAGGCCGAGGCGAGGATGAGGGCCACGAAGGCACCCATGGTCATCATGTCACCATGGGCGAAGTGGGCGAAGCGCAGGATGCCGAAGATCAGCGT
>JAEZFJ010000292.1 GCA_023437755.1 Pseudomonadota bacterium | reverse complement strand
GCCTCGGGGCTCCGCCTCCTTCTCAACCGACGGGACGATGCCGGCGGGGTTTGTGCTTGTTCCGACCCCATGCCCTTTGCTATTCCGGCCGGGCATACGCGTAAGGACACTCCCCCATGACCACGTGGACCCCCAGCAGCTGGCGCAGCAAGCCGATCTCGCAGGTGCCGGCCTATCCTGACGCTGCCGAACTGGCCGAGGCAGAGCGGGTGCTGTCCACCTTTCCGCCGCTGGTGTTTGCCGGCGAAGCGCGTGACCTCAAGACCAAGCTCGCTGCCGTCGCGCGCGGCGAGGCCTTCCTTCTCCAGGGCGGCGATTGTGCCGAGAGCTTCGCCGAGCACGGTGCCGACCACATCCGCGACTTCTTCCGCGTCTTCCTGCAGATGGCCGTGGTTCTGACGCACGGGGCCTCCAAGCCGGTGGTCAAGGTCGGCCGCGTGGCCGGCCAGTTCGCCAAGCCGCGCTCGGCCGACACCGAGACCATCGATGGCGTTGAACTGCCCAGCTATCGCGGCGACATCATCAACGCCATCGAGTTCACCGAGGGCGCGCGCCGGCCCGAGCCGGACCGCATGCTGCAGGCCTATCGCCAATCCGCTGCGACGCTCAACCTGCTGCGGGCCTTTTCGATGGGTGGCTATGCCGAGCTGACCCGCATCCACGAATGGACCATGGGCTTCATGAAGGGGTCCAACTGGAACGTCCGCTTCGAGGAAGTGGCCCGCAAGATCGACGACGCCATCACCTTCATGTCGGCGCTCGGCATCAACCCCGAGAACACGCCGGCGCTCAAGCAGACCAGCTTCTTCACCAGCCACGAGGCGCTGCTGCTCGGCTACGAGGAGGCGCTGACCCGGCGCGATTCCATCACCAACGATTGGTACGCCACCTCCGGGCACATGCTGAGGATCGGCGATCGCACCCGCCAGCCCGACGGCGCTCACGTCGAGTACTTCGCAGGCATCGACAATCCGATCGCCATCAAGTGCGGCCCGACCCTGAGCAATGACGATCTGCTGCGTTTGCTCGACCGGCTCAATCCGACCGACGAGGCCGGCCGCATCACCCTGATCAGCCGCTTCGGCTCGGACAAGATCCACGATCACCTGCCGCGCCTGATCGAGACGGTTCAGCGCGCCGGCCGCACGGTCGTCTGGTGCTCCGATCCGATGCACGGCAACACCATCAAGGCGTCCACCGGCTTCAAGACCCGCCCCTTCGAGCGCGTGCTCTCGGAAGTGAAATCCTTCTTCGACATCCATCGTGAGATGGGGACCTATGCTGGCGGCGTCCATATCGAGATGACGGGCGACGACGTCACCGAGTGCGTCGGTGGCCTGTCTGCGGTGACCGAGGCGACCTTGGCCGACCGTTACAACACCTATTGCGACCCGCGCCTCAACGCCTCGCAGGCGCTGGAACTGGCGTTCCTGGTCGCCGAGCAGATCCAGACCCAGAAGCCGCATCAGCGGGTTGCCGCGGCGGGTGAATAGCACTGGAACGGTGGAACTCGATGCGCGGTAACGCTGTTAGCGGCAACGATTGGGGTGCACACTGCCCTCCGGTGTGCCCCTGAGAAAAGGCTTCTATGCCAACGTCCCTCTTCCCTCGCGCTACCCCTGAGCAACGCCAGCGGCTCGAGACTGATCCGACGATCAAGCTTCTCAATGACTTCGACTGGTCCGGCACGCCGCTGGGACCCATTTCCGCCTGGCCGGAAAGCCTCAAGGGCGCCGTGCGCCTCATGATGGTCTCCGCCACGCCGATGGCCATGATGGTGGGGGAGCAGGGCATTCTCCTCTACAACCACCCCTATGCGGGCTTTGCAGGAGGGCGGCACCCCGGCATCTTCGGGCTGTCCTTCGCTGACGCCTGGCCCGAAATCGCGGACTTTAACCGCCACAAGCTGGAGCTCGGCCTGGAGGGGGACTCCCTGACCCTTCGGGATCAGGAACTGATCCTCAGCCGCCATGGCCATCCCGAGTCCGTTTGGCTGGACGTCCACTACAGCCCGATCCTCGACGATTCCGGCGCGTCGCTGGGTACGCTGTGCATCGTTCACGAGATCACCGACCGTATCCTCACCGAGCAGGCACTGGCGCGCAGCGAGGAGCGCTTGTCGCTGGCCCTGTCGGGCTCCGATCTTGTCGGCACCTGGGACTGGGACGTCGTGGAGAACATCGTCGCCGCCGACGACCGATCCGCTCGCATGTACAACATCGACCCGCTGCACGCTGGGTTGGGAGTGCCGGTGGAGCGGTTCCTGGATGCGATCCACCCCGACGATCTTGCCCGGGTGCAGGCGGACATCGAACACACCCTATCGACCGGAAGCGATTTCCGCTCGGAGTATCGCATCACCGGCGCCGACGGCATCCTGCGCTGGATCGTGGCTTCGGGTCGCCCGCGGCTCGGCCCCAGCGGGAGGGCAGAACGCTTCCCCGGTCTCATCGTTGACGTCACTGAACAGCGTCACGCTGCTGAAGCCCTGGCGGAAAGCGAGTTGCGGTTCCGCACCCTCACCAACGCCATGCCGCAGATGGTCTGGTCCACCCGCGCGGATGGCTACCACGACTACTACAATGCGCGCTGGTACGAGTTCACCGGCGCTCCGGAAGGCTCGACCGAGGGCGAAGCCTGGAGCGGCATGATCCACCCCGACGATCAGGAACGCGCCTGGTCAGCCTGGCGGCACGCACTCGAGACTGGCGAGCCCTACCAGGTCGAGTACCGGCTGCGTCACAGCAGCGGGGCCTATCGGTGGGCACTGGCGCTGGCACTGCCGATCCGCGATCAGGACGGGCGCGTGGTGCGCTGGTTCGGCACCTGCACCGACATCCACGACTCCCGGCTTGTTGCTGAAGAGCGTGAACTGGTGGCGCAGGAACTGAGCCACCGGATCAAGAACATTTTCGCCGTGCTCGTCGGCATCATCAGCCTGTCGGCTCGCGGCCGCCCGGATGTGAAGCCGTTTGCCGACGAGTTGCGCGAGCGCATCTTCGCGCTGGGCGAGGCCCACGATTTCATCCGCCCGCGGCCGGCTGCCGACGGACCGGCGTCAGAGGCCACGATGCGTGGATTGATCGAGCGGCTGTTGCGCCCCTATCGGCGCGGTGACACCCTGCCGCTCGATTTCCTCGGCGACGACCTGCCGGTGGACGATGGCGTGGCGACACCCTTGGCGCTGCTGTTCCATGAGCTCGGCACCAACGCCGCCAAATACGGTGCTCTCGGGTCGTCCAGCACGGGCAGGGTGATCGTCAGCGGTCATGCCGCCGACGACCGTTACCATCTCTCGTGGAAGGAAATCGGCAGCGGCGCGAACGAGCCGCCCGAAGCTGAGGGCTTCGGCACCCGTCTCGTGACGCTCAGCGTGGAAGTGCAGTTGCGCGGCCGCATCGAGCGGATCTGGGAACCCGACGGTCTGCGGGTGGAGATCGACTTGCCGCTGGAAATGCTGCGCCGTTCTGCGCGGCTTCGAAGCAGGCCTGTCGAGGGGTAGGAACCTAGGCCAGCGACCCTTCGAACCCACCGAACAGGCGCATGCGCCGCGGGGGCTCGTGATGTTCGGTGCGCTGGTGGCGGGAGATCGCGAAGTTCACGGCAGCCTGGAGGTCGGCCTCCGTCACTGGCTTGGGCAGCACACCGAGTGTGCCGTTGACGCCATCACCCAGCTGCGCCGGGTTGGCCGTCATGAACAGCACCGTGACGCTGAAATCCCGCGCCAGCGCCTCGCCGATCACCTTGCCGGTCGGGCCGTCCTGCAGGTTGAGGTCGACCAGCGCAATGTCCGTCTGCGGCGCCAGCACCATGGCCGACGCCATGTCGGCAGCAATGCCGACGGCCTCGTGACCCATCTCGCGGACCACGTGCTCGATCTCGGTCGCAACGAAGATCTCGTCTTCAACAACTAGTATCCGGCAGGCCATATACAACTCATTCCCGTGCCTTCTGGCTGTCCGGCTCCAACTCCCCGACGCGGAGGCAGGTTGCCGATGAGAGGGCGTTTCTCGCCCTTGTGACCTGAAACACTGCCTGAGGGCGCGTTACCAAATCGCCAATTTCAGCCGGAAGCAAGCGACTTAGCACAACATTAACCCTAATCGGCAATAACGGAATCGACGATTAACGCCGGAGGCATGCCATGCAGCGCCACGTAACCTGTGCCTCAGCCCTGCTGGCGCTGCTTGCCGCCAGCCCCTCGCTAGCCGCCGACTACCTCCTGCGTCCGGCCTACCCCCAGGAGTTCGGCTTTACCGACGAGAGCCTCGTGCGTTTCGAAGTCGGTGCCCGCTACTGGTACGCCTGGGGCGGCCAGGAGGCCGGCTTCACCGATGCGACGCTGGGCAGCGTCGATCTTTCGGTCCGCGACCAGACGCATCTCCTGGAACTCCACGGACGCATCGACGACCTCTACACCGACACTTATCTCAAGGGCTGGGCCGGCTACGGCATCGGCACCACCGGCACCTATTCCATCTCTCCGGCCGGCAGCGGCTCCATCGGCGACCAGTCGCGCATCGGCTATGCCGGTCTTGACTATGGCTGGATGCCGCTTGGCCAGATGGATGACGGCGCTGCGGGCGGGGCCTTCGTCGGTTACACCTACTGGAAGGACGCCCCCGATATCGGTACCGGCCAGGTCGGTGCAACCTTCGGCGGGCCGGGCGGCTCCCCTGACACCTTCACCGAAGCACGCGATAATTTCGACATCCACGCCCTGCGCCTTGGCGTTCGCGGCACGGCCGAGTTCGACATGTTCGACATCCAGGCCGAGGTCGCCGCCATCCCCTATGCCCATGTCTCCGGTCAGTTGGGAGGCAGTGCCCCCAACCCCATCATCCCCGGTGTCTATGAAAACGCCCCAACAACCCTTACTGGCCGCGGCTACGGCGTGATGACCGAGGCCATGCTCGGCTTCCATCCCACCGAGAACCTGACGATCCGCGCCGGTGGCCGCGCCTGGTACCTCCAGGGGGAGTTGGATGCGGTGTTCAACGGCACAGCCGGCGGTGTTGCTTTCCCGCCCCAGACCGTCCCCTCAACCTACGCCTCGCTGTTCCGCTACGGCGCGATGCTGGAGCTTACCGGCAAGTTCTAGCGTTCCGCCGGGGGCCTTGCCGCTTGCCCATCACTGGGGGAGGGGGTAAGGCTCGCGCGCCCGGCGTTCGCCGGTGCCGCCACGCCCCACCCCAGCAACGGCAGGACACAAGTGACCGACCGCCTTCGCATTGCGCTCGCCCAGCTCAATCCCAAGGTGGGGGACCTCGTCGGCAACCTGGCATTGGCAAAGCAGGCGCTGGCCGATGCCGTGGCCGCCAAGGCCGACATCCTGATGCTGTCGGAACTGTTCCTGACCGGATATTTCCCTGACGACCTCCTGTTCAAGCCGCGCTTCCTCAGCGACGCCTTCAAGGCTGCGGAGCAACTGGTCGCCGCCACTGACCGCACCGATGTGGTGCTGGTCCTGCCCACCATTTGGCAGGACAGCAATGGCCTCCACAACGCGGTCATCGTCGCCGAGAACGGCAAGATCTGCGCCGTTCGGCTCAAGCGCGAACTGCCCAACAACGACGTGTTCTTCGAAAAGCGGTACTTCACCCCCGGTCCTCTGGCCGAGCCGGTGACGATCAAGGGCGTGCCGGTCGGTATCCCCATTTGCGAGGATATCTGGCACCGGTCGGTCTGCGATCATCTGCGCCAGCAGGGCGCCGAAATCCTGCTCTGTCCCAACGGGTCGCCGTACTGGCGCAACAAGCAGCACGTCCGCAAGAATCTGGTCCGAGCCCGCACGAGCGAAGACCTGGTCCCGATGCTCTACCTCAACCAGGTCGGCGGGCAGGACGAGCTCGTCTACGAC
>JAEZFJ010000394.1 GCA_023437755.1 Pseudomonadota bacterium | reverse complement strand
GCTCGGGCACGTTTGTCTGGCCCGCCAGCAACCGCTCTGTTTCCGGCAATGATTTCTGGTCGGGTCACCTGGGCATCGATATCGCGGCGGCAACTGGCGCACCGGTATATGCATCTGACTCGGGTGTGGTGGTGTATTCTGGCTCAATCAGCGGCGGCTACGGCCTGATGGTGATGATTGACCATGGCAACGGCTTCCACACCCTCTATGCCCACAACAGCCAGTTGGTCGCTCGCTGCGGCCAGAATGTAGGCCAGGGCCAGACGATCGCCTACGCGGGCAGCACCGGCAACTCCACCGGCCCGCACCTGCACTTCGAAATCCGCTATATGGGTGCGTTCGTCAACCCCTGGGATTACCTGCGATAACAAATGCTTAAAACAACAGACCCCGGCGGCGCCGGGGTCTGTTGTTTTAAGCATTTGTTACGGCTGCGGATTTACCCAGTACGACATTTCTTCGACGCGGATGGTGTAATCCTTGGTGTTGTCCATGCCGACAATCACGCCGAAGTAACCGCGGCTGTAGGTTGTATCCTGCACCTCGGTGAGCAGCACGCCGTTGACATACAGGATCAGGCGGCTGCCGGAGGTGAACATGCCCAGGCGGTTGGTCTGGTTTGATCCGGTGGCAATCGCCGAGGTCTGCGTCCAGTTCACCAGCCAGCGCATCTCGCCATCGGCGTCGGCCTTAGCGTTCCAGCGTCGCAGCGAGTAGCGGCCATCGCAGGTGACGGTGAACAGGTAGCCCTGGTCGGGCTGGCTGATCACGGGCACGCGGGTGATGATGCCGTAGTGGTCCGAGCCGGAGCAGGTGCCGCTGTTGAAGGTGGCCTCAAGGTACAGGTTGGTGAAGTCTGTGCCGGTGGGGTTGGCCATCCGCCAGCCGTCCAGCTCGTCCAAGGCGGTAACGATCTGGGCGCCGCCGCTAAACGTAACCTTCGAATATTTGTCTGAGCCGGTGGGCCAGATCCAGGTGGAGGCGTTATCCATCGGGTCGGTAGAGGTGGGCGCGCCCAGGCGCGTGCGCGGATCGTTGGCGGGCGCGGTGAATGCCGGAGAAGGCGGCTGAGTCGCGGTCGCCTGGGGGTTGGCAGTCGCCAGCGGTGTAATGGTTATTTGTGGCACGGTCGCGGTCGCTTCTGGCGCGAGTGTGGCCGTAGCTTCAGCGGTGGGCGCTTCTGTGGGCGCCTCGGTCGCGGGCGCCTGTGTGGCCGTTTCTACTACCGGGATTGTCGGCAGCGGCACGGTGGGGGTCGAAACATCCACCTGGCCGGTGCTGGTGGGAAGCTGCGTCAACATCATACTGAGCTGGGTTTGCACCTGCTCGGGCGAAAGGGTTGGGGTTCCGGCAGCGGCGGTAGGCTGTGGGCCTGGGTTTGGGTTCAGAACGCCGCAGCCTGCCAGCGCAAACACGATGAGCAGGCTTAATAATGGAAGGGTTTTTCTCATAGCAATCTCCTCGCGGATCGAATCAACAACAGTATGAAACGGTACAATTTCTGTGCCTTGTTTCACCTACTAAACGCCCGTGGGGCATAAAAGTTCCCAAGTTCAGGCTTTATAGCCAATCTTGCGCAGGAAGCCCTTGCGCCAGTCGATCTCGGCCTGGTCCTCTACGCCCTTTGGCTTATAACCGTCAATAACGCCGATAATGCCGCGCCCCTCGCCATCCTCGGTGACGAGCACCTTGGTGGGGTTAGCGGTAGCGCAGAAGATATGGCAGACTTCTGGCACGGCCTTGACCGCATTGAGGATGTTGATTGGGAAAAACCCCTGCGCCAGGAAGATGAAGAAGCTGTGCCCTGCCCCAACGGTCAGGGCGTTCTGCTGTGCCAGCGCCATCATCTCAGGGTCCGTACCCGATACGCGCACCAGGCACTTGCCGGAAGCCTCGCAAAATGCCACGCCGAACTTGATCCCCGGCACAGAATTTACTAACGCTTCGTGAATATCCTCGACCGTTTTGATGAAGTGCGACTGCCCGAGGACAAAATTAATGTCTTCCGGTTTTTCGACCGGTACAGAGATAATATCCATTGAAATCCTCCCATGCGGTGCTTTGCGCCGTACTCGGGCGATGCAAAAAACCATTTCCTAGGTCCGGTGCAAGGCATCATTAAATAGCCAAGTTCCACGGATTGATTCTACCCAGCAGCGGGCAAAGTGCAACCGATAATATACAAGTTGCTTACAATCTTGACGATTCAGGCAAGAGTCTAACAACAGTTTTCACAAACTTTGTTATGATCAATCCTATGCGGAACTCCGACAGCCCTTATTTAACCGACCTGTTTGCCATATCACTGCGCTGGCTGGCGTTGTTTGGTCTGGCGATCTCGCTCGGCATGACTCAGGTGCTCAATGCTCCGCTAACCATTATCGTGCTGGTGCTGCCCGCGCTGTGGAACGGGTTTGTATCCGCGCTGGGGATTTTTAACCGCCGCCTGGTATGGCACCGCATGATCAACGTCGTCCTCGATGTGCTGTTCAGTTTTGCGTTATACCTGGCGGTCGGCAGGCAGGGCGGGATGGTGTTTTGGGTTGCGCTGATGCCGCTGTTCAGCGCGGCGATTTATTTTGAATGGCGCGGCGCGCTGGTGATCACTTTTGTGATGCTAACCCTTCAGGTGCTCCACGCACTGCTGATAAATGGCGGTGACTTTTCTCCCGTTGCAATGCTCCCGCTGCTTGCTTTCAACCTGGCCCTGGGTATACCAATGGCGATCATCAGCGTACCGCTGGTGCGCCGCCTTCGCCGCTCGTATCAAACGCGCATCACCCAGCGCAAAGAAAGCGAGCGGCAGGTGCAGCGCCAGGAGCGCGACCGCATGCGCGCCCTGTTCGAAATGATCGAGACGTTTAGTTCTACACTGAATTACCAGACCGTGCTCGATACAGTATTGGATACCGCCCTGACTTCGCTTTCTGGGGATGGCAGCGGTAGAGATAAAATGATCGGCGCCGTGCTGTTGTTTGGCGATCTGAACGATCTGGAAGTACGCGCATCGCGCGGGTTTATTGCCAAAGATTCCAGCGTTCACCTGCCCGCGGAAAAAGGCGTTTTGGCAAAGGCCCTGAACAGTGGCGAAGTACAGTTTATTGAAAAACCATCCGAAGACCCAGAGCTCTCCTCTCTGATTACGCTGCAAGACTATAACGTGGCCTTGTGCTTGCCGCTGATCCGCGCGATGAATGCCTTTGGCGTTATGGTTTTTGCCCATACCGATGCGGCGTTTTTCAACCAAGACCGGATGGACACGCTGCAAATGATGGGCAATCAGGCCGTGATATCGCTGCAAAATGCGCGGTTGTATCAGGCGCTGGCGCGTGAGAAGGAACGCATCGTACAGACACAGGAAGAAGCACAGAAAAAGCTGGCTCGCGATCTGCACGACGGCCCAACACAGTCCGTTTCGGCAATTGCCATGCGCATTAACATCGCCCGCAAGATGATGGAACGCTCACCACAGGAGGCGCTGGAGGAGCTGGTGCGTGTTGAAGACCTGGCGCGCCGCACCACTCAGGAAATCCGGCACATGCTGTTTACGCTGCGCCCTCTGGTGCTGGAAACGGAAGGCCTCATCCCTGCCCTGTGCACGATGGCGGAGAAAATGCACGATCTCTACCAGCAGAATGTATTCATCGATGCCGACGAGTACGTGGTTTCGAGGCTGGATATGAACCAGCAGACAGTGGTTTTCTACCTGACGGAAGAAGCGGTCAACAATGCTCGCAAGCATGCCGAGGCGAATGAGATTAGCGTGCGGATTAAGAACGCGGGAAAGCTTGCTAACGTGGCCCTGCTGGAAATTGCGGACAACGGGGTTGGTTTCGACGTGAACTCCGTGATGAGCGCGTACGACCGGCGCGGCAGCCTGGGCATGATCAACCTGCGCGAGCGGGCTGAGCTGATCAACGGGCTGTTCAAGATCGAATCTGTGCCGGGCCGGGGGACCTGCGTGCGTGTGTTTATCCCCCTGGACGAAGAAGCAGCAGACCGGCTCCGTAACGGGCGATAAGCAGTTCCGTTGACCGTTGGGCATATGACTGGTAACATACCGTTAACAGTCCGTTAGAACATATGACCCATATACTTTTTGATTTATTGTTGTTAGAATAAAATCTTAGAACAACTATGCCAACTGCAGCAGGGATTTCCTACGCACTTTTCGATGACGGGAATAAAGCTCAGCCCCCGGTCATATTGATTCATGGCGCTGGCAGCAACCATACCGTCTGGCCCGCGGAGATCCGGCGGCTGGCCGGGCAGCGCGTGCTGGCCATCGATTTGCCCGGGCACGGGCGCTCTTCCGGGGTTGCACTGCAAAGCATTGCTGCGTATGGCGACCAGATGATTGAACTTCTCGCGGCGCTGGGTTTGTACCAGGCCGTTTTTGTTGGCCATTCGATGGGTGGAGCCATCGCGCTCGACGTGGCGGCCCGTTACCCGAACAATGTGGCAGGGCTTGGGCTGATCGCGACTGGCGCTTATCTGGGGGTTGACCGGGACTTTTTGGCAAATCTCGGCAACCCGGTGACGGTGCCCACTGCGATGGCGGCCTTCCAGAAACGGGCTTTTGGACCGGGCGTTTCGCCGCTGCTGGCCAACCGCTGCATGCAGGCGCTGCGCGAAGCGCGCCCCAGCGTGCTCAACGGTGACTGGCGCGCCTGCGCCGAATTCGATATGCGTGAATCGATCACACGGGTAGAAGCGCCCGCCTGGGTCATCGCCGGTGGTGAAGATCAGCTGACCCCGGTCGCTTACGCGCACTTCCTGGCCGAGCGCCTGCCCGCCGCCCGCTTGCAGATACTTCCAACTGCGGGTCACATGGTGATGCTCGAGCAGACCAGCAAAGTGGTGCAG
>JAEZFJ010000382.1 GCA_023437755.1 Pseudomonadota bacterium | reverse complement strand
CAGTAGGCCCGGATTTCGTTGAGCTTGGTGATCTGCTCGCCGACGGTGCGGATCAGCCGGGGCCCGAACAGCGCCAGGCCGAGCGCGATGCCGACGCCACCGATCGCCAGCACCCACAAGGGCATGGCGATCCCAGCCGTCTCGCTGTGGCCCGATTGAATGGTGGTGACGATCGCCGCGAACGGGCCAACAGCGTTGGCCACGTCATTGGCACCATGGGCAAACGACAGCAGCGCCGCCGCGATCACCAGCGGAAAGCGGAACAGCGTCGCGACATGCTTCTTGCGGTTCTCGAGGTGCATCGACTGCTGGCGCACCAGCGGCATGGTGACGAACCAGCCGAGCGCCGTGAAGCCGATGCCGATCAGCACGATTGCCGGCATTCCCGGCTTCCAGATCCGGCTCAGTCCCTTGGTGGCCATATACATGGCGAAGATGCCGGTCATCGCGGCGACCAGGATCGGCACCCACACCCGCGCCGCCGAGATCTTGTCGATGCGCGCGGTGATGGTGCGGTGAATGACGGCCAGGATCAGCGCCGCGAAGATGCCACCCAGCACCGGCGAGATCACCCAGCTTGCGGCAATCGTGCCGATCATCGGCCAGGCGACAATTCCGAACCCGCCCGCAGCAATGCCGGCGCCGACCACGCCGCCCACCACCGCATGGGTGGTGGAGACGGGAGCACCGAGATAGGTCGCGAGATTCACCCACAACGCCGATGCGAGCAGTGCCGCCATCATCACGGTGACGAACTGGCTCGCGTTCATCTCGGGCCCGGTGAGCAGGTCGCGGGCCACGGTGTTGACCACGTCGCCGCCCGCCAGCAGCGCCCCGGCGGCCTCGAAGATTGCAGCAATGATCAGGGCGCCGGTCATGGTCAGGGCGCGGGAGCCCACCGCGGGCCCCATATTGTTGGCCACGTCGTTGGCGCCGACATTGATCGCCATGTAGCCTGCGATGATCGCTGCGATCACCACGAGGTAGGAGCCGGGCGCCCCCTGCACGACGGTTGAACTCGCCCACACGGCCGCTGCCAACAGAAAGACCAGCGCAATGCCGGGTGCTGCCAATCTGCGCGCGAGATCGCTGGTCGCGTTCTCGAGTCCGGAAACCCGCTGCAAGTCCTTGTCGAGTGCGCTCTTGGTCATGTCACTGAACTGTTGCCAATGGTGCGAAGGCCATACCCACCGAAAGCGCGAATGACTACCGGTTTGTTGCGTTCTCTGCAGCACGTTGTGTGCAGGGTTGACAGTTGTCCCCTGTGGCCCGTATCAAACGTCCTGAAATTCAGGAGAGGTCCCGTGCGGGCACTTATTCTCGTAGTAGGCAGGCGCATCGGCAACGTGGGGTAGGACCCCGCGCGATAGCTGGTGCGCCGAAAACAGGTCCCGAACGGGGCCTTTTTTATTGCCCGCCGATCGGCTCTGCGAGAAACGGGCTTCTGGGAAGACCAAGGGAAGGCAAGACACAAATGGCCGAGAAGATGACCGGCGCCGAGATGGTGATCCAGGCGCTCACCGATCAGGGGGTGGAGCATATCTTCGGATATCCCGGTGGTGCCGCACTGCCCATCTACGATGCCATGTTCCAGCAGGACTTCGTGCAGCACGTCCTGGTCCGGCATGAACAGGGCGCCACGCACATGGCCGAGGGCTACGCCCGCTCGACCGGCAAGCCGGGCGTTGTGCTGGTGACCTCCGGTCCGGGCGCCACCAATGCCGTCACCGGCCTCACCGACGCGCTGATGGACTCGATCCCGCTGGTCTGCATCACCGCCCAGGTGCCGACGACGCTGATCGGCACCGATGGCTTTCAGGAATGCGACACTGTCGGCATCACCCGCTCCTGCACCAAGCACAACTATCTGGTGAAGAACGTCACCGACCTGCCGCGCGTCCTGCACGAGGCCTTCCACATCGCGACCACCGGTCGTCCAGGCCCCGTGGTGATCGATATCCCCAAGGACGTGCAGTTCGCCGTCGGCGAGTACTACAAGCCGGAGACCGCCTCGCTCCGCCACCAGTCCTACCGGCCGAAGGTGGATGGCGACCTTCAGGCGATCGAAGCCGCCGTCGACCTGATGCTGCGGGCCGAGCGTCCGGTGTTCTATACCGGCGGCGGCGTGATCAACGCCGGCCCCGAGGCCTCGGAAAACCTGCGCGAGCTTGCCGAGCTCACCGGCTTCCCGGTCACCTCGACGCTGATGGGTCTGGGCGCCTTCCCCGCCTCCAACCCGCAGTGGCTCGGGATGCTCGGCATGCACGGCAGCTACGAGGCCAACCTCGCCATGCATGACTGCGACGTCATGATCAATATCGGCGCCCGGTTCGATGACCGCATCACCGGCCGCATCGACGCCTTCTCGCCCAACAGCCGGAAGATCCACGTCGATATCGATCCGAGTTCGATCAACAAGATCATCCGGGTGGACATCCCGATCGTCGGTGACTGCAATCGCGTGCTTGAGGAGATGATCCGTATCTGGCGCTCGCGCACAAACGAGCCGCGCACCGAGGCCATCGCGCCGTGGTGGAAGCAGATCGAAAAGTGGCGTGCCGTCGGCTCGTTCAACTTCAAGAACTCCGACACTGTCATCAAGCCGCAATGGGCGATCCAGCGCCTCTACGAAGCCACCCGCAATCAGGGCAAGGACGTCTTCATCACCACCGAAGTTGGCCAGCATCAGATGTGGGCGGCGCAGCACTTCCACTTCGACAAGCCCAACCGCTGGATGACCTCCGGCGGCCTCGGCACCATGGGCTACGGCCTGCCGGCTGCCGTCGGCGTGCAGGTGGCGCATCCGGATGCACTGGTCATCGACATTGCCGGCGAGGCCAGCGTGCAGATGACCATGCAGGAGCTGTCGACCGCGGTTCAGTACCGCCTGCCGGTCAAGATCTTCATCCTCAACAATGAGCGCATGGGCATGGTTCGCCAGTGGCAGGATCTGCTGCATGGCTCGCGCTACGCCCATTCCTACTCGGAATCGCTGCCCGACTTCGTCAAGCTCGCCGAGGCCTATGGCGCCAAGGGCATCAAGAGCGACAACCCCGCCGAACTCGATGCGGCCATCGCCGAGATGCTCGACTATGACGGCCCCGTGCTGTTCGACGTCCTGGTCGAGAAGGACGAGAACTGCCTGCCGATGATCCCGTCGGGCAAGCCGCACAACGAGATCATCCTGCCCGATACCGCAAATATCGGCTCCATCATCGACGAGAAGGGGCGCGCCCTGGTGTAAGCCGGGCAGAGGAAACAACATGAACGCACATCTGCAGCCCACCGGCTCCGCCTATTTCATCGCTCCGGAAACCCAGCAGACCGAGCGCCACACGCTTTCGGTTCTGGTCGACAACGAGCCGGGCATTCTTGCCCGTGTGGTCAGTCTGTTTTCGGCCCGCGGCTACAACATCGAAAGCCTGACCGTCAGCGAGACCGAACACGGCCGGCGACTTAGCCGCATCACCGTGGTCGTGATCGCCACGCCGAAGACCCTGGTGCAGATCAAGCTTCAGCTCGAGCGGCTCGTGCCGGTGCACCGCGTGCACGACCTCACCGCCGAAGGCAATTACGTCGAGCGTGAGCTGGCGCTGATCAAGGTCAAGGGCTCCGGCGACCACCGCGCCGAAACCCTGCGTCTCGCGGACGCCTTCCGTGCCCACATCATCGACGCCACGGTCGAGAGCTTCGTCTTCGAAGTGACTGGCAAGCCGGAAAAGATCGACAGCTTCATCAGCCTGATGTCGCCACTCGGCCTCGTGGAAGTGGTCCGCACCGGCCTCGCCGCGATCGGCCGCGGCCCGGAAAGCATGTAGGCGACGCCGCCACGCCTATGGTCGCGTGGCGGTGAACTCGCCCTGTGCGGTGGTGGTGCCCAGTTCGCCACCGGCGCTGTCCAGCGCCCGCACGGTCCACTCGTAGGCGTGGGTGCCACGGATGGGGCAGGGGCCCACATACTTGAAGGTGTCGGCGGCGATTGTCGGTTCGCCCTGGTAGTCCAGCGCCTTGCCGCCATGCTGGATGTCGGCCGTCAGGTCGTGCATACGGAAATCCAGCACCGCCGTGCCGTCCGGCACGCCGCTCAGCCGGAACTCCGGGCTTGGCGTGATCCGCAGCGATCCGCCGGCGCAGGGCCGCACATTGGAAAAGTCGAAATCCACCTCGAAAGCCACCGCCGGTGCAGCGAGTAGGGTTGCCGCGACCGCGGCCAGCAGATGCAGTTTCATGTGTCAGTCCTCCCGAGGCGAGTTGTTGTATCGATACAGGTAGGTGTCAACTCCACCACGGGCTTCCACTCAGCTTCCCCGTTCAGCGGGTGCTCGGCGCTCGCGCCGTGGAATCTATCCCGCTTATCTACCGTCTTGTTTTGTCAAGTTCGAGCGGGCTGTCCTGAGGCGGTGATCGCGTTGAGGATGACGATGATCTTTCGCATGACGGCGACGAGGACGAGCTTGCTCGGCTTTCCGCGTGCCTTGAGTTTATCGGCGAAGGCTCGGATGGTGGGGTTTCGTCGGCGCGCGACGAGGGCGGCCACCCCCCGCCTGTCGCTGCCCTACCTGATGCCCGGTCAGGCGCAGAAGCACATCACCCACAAC
>JAEZFJ010000215.1 GCA_023437755.1 Pseudomonadota bacterium | reverse complement strand
GCATCAAGGCCTACACCAACTGGCCGACGATCCCGCAGCTCTACGTGAAGGGCGAGTTCGTCGGCGGCGCCGATATCGTGCGCGAGATGTTCCAGTCGGGCGAGCTGCAGACGCAGTTTCAGCAGGCAGGCATTGCGGTGAAGCAGAGCGCCTGAGGCGCTGGTGCACCCAAATTCAAGGCCCTGCCCCAGCGGCGGGGCCTTCTTTTTGCGCCGACCCATCAGCGGGGCTGATGGCAGTCATTACGCAATATCGCTTTGCGTGATGGCGACGCAGGCGTAGGTTCCGAACCGCTGTTCAGGTGCCTGCCATGTCCGCTTCCGTTTCCCGCCCCGCCATTCCGCTGCCGCTGGTCATCATCGCCGGCTGCATCATCGCAGCCATCGGCTTTGGTACTCGCGGCGCCTTCGGGCTGTTCACCCTGCCGGTCACCGAAGACCTCGGGCTGACCCGTGAACAGTGGGGCATGGCCATGGCGGTGCAGAACCTGGTGTGGGGCATCGCCCAACCCTTTGCCGGTGGCTTCGCTGACCGCTACGGCAGTGGCCGGGTGCTCGCCTTTGGCGGCCTGATCTATGCCGCCGGCGTGCTCGGCATGGCGTTTTCCCCCGATACGCTGACCATGACGCTGAGCGCCGGCCTCGTGACCGGCGTCGGCATCGCTGTGGCGTCGTTCGGCGTGGTGATGGCGGCCTTCGGACGCGCCGTACCGCCGGAGAAGCGCAGCTTCGTCTTCGGCGTTGCGACGGCGGCGTCTTCGGGCGGACAGTTCCTCTTTGCGCCCATTGGGCAGGGCTTCATCAGCGCTTTCGGCTGGCAGATGGCACTGGTCTGGATCGCGATGATCCTGCTGCTGATCGTGCCGCTGTCGCTCGCCCTGCGCGGTCGTGCCGAGTCCGTGCCCGGCCAGGCCGATCTGCCGTTCATGCAGGCGTTATCGAGTGCCTGGGGGCATGGTTCCTACCGCCTGCTGGTGGTTGGTTTCTTCGTATGTGGCTTTCATCTGGCGTTCATCAACGTTCATATGCCTGCCTATCTGGTGCAGTGCGGGCTGAGTCCCGAGGTGGGCAGCTGGACGATTTCCGTCATCGGGCTGTTCAACATCGTCGGCTCGCTGCTGTCGGGATGGCTGGGCAACCGCCTGCCGCGCCAGCTGCTGCTGGCCAGCATCTACTTCCTGCGCGCCCTGGCGATCGCCGGCTTCCTGCTGCTGCCGGTGAGCGAGGTGACCGCCTATGTTTTCGCCGCCACCATGGGGCTCCTGTGGTTGTCAACAGTCCCGCTAACTGCCGGTCTGGTAACGCTTTTCTTCGGCCCGCGCTACATGGGCATGCTCTATGGCGTCGCCTTCTTCAGCCATCAGGTCGGCTCGTTCATCGGCGTCTGGCTCGGCGGCTTCGTCTACGATGCTACCGGTGCCTACGATCTGGTTTGGTACCTCGGCATTCTGCTCGGCCTCGCCTCCGCGGCGGTCCACATCCCGATCCGGGACCGCACCTTCGCTGGTTTCGGAATGAAGACCCCCGCGCCGGCCGAATGATCGTTTGTTGCCGATAAAGGCTTGCAAATGCCGGGAACGAAGTTCATGGTCCGGTACTATATTCTGCGCCGCTCCCTCCCTGCCGCGCTTCTTTTCTGAGCAAGATTCCCATGGCCGACCATTTCAACCGGGTGCTTTCGCGCCCTGAATTCATTGCCTTGATCGCAGCATTGATGGCGCTCAACGCGCTCGCGATCGACGTCATGTTGCCGGCACTGCCCTATATGGGCGAGGCGCTCGGCGTCGAGAGTGAGAACGAACGCCAGTATGTGGTGTCGTCCTACATGCTTGGCATGGGTATTGCCGTGCTGGCCTTCGGGCCGCTCACCGACCGCTTCGGCCGGCGCGCCCCGCTCTTGTTCGGCATGGCTGTCTATGTGGTCGCAGTCACCGTGGCCATATTCGCTCCCACCTTCGAAACCCTGCTGGTCCTGCGCTTCATCCAGGGCATGGGGGCGGCGAGCGTGCGCGTCATCGCCACCGCAGTGGTGCGCGACCGGTATCGCGGCCGGGAAATGGCCGAGGTGATGTCACTGACCTTCATGGTTTTCATGGCCATTCCGGTGCTGGCACCCGGCATCGGTCAGGTGCTGCTGCTGACCGGCCCTTGGCAGATGATCTTCCTCTTCATGGGGGTGCTGGCTCTGGCCTTCTGGCTCTGGACATTCATCCGGCTGCCGGAAACCCTTCCGGTGGAGCGGCGCCGGCCGCTGAGCTTACGCGCCGTCTTCACGGGCTTCCGCATCGTCTTCACCAACCGCGCGGCCTTTGCCTATGGCTTGGCGGGCATGTTCCTGTTCGGAGCCTTGTTCGGCTTCATCAGCTCCTCGCAACAGATCTATGTCGATATCTATGGGCTCGGGGTCTACTTCCCCGTGGCGTTCGCCGGCGTGGCGTTGCTGATGGCGGTGTCGTCCTTCACCAACTCCAAGATCGTGCGGCGTCTCGGCATGCGACGCATTTCGCACGGCGCCGTGCTGGTGTTCACCGTGGTCAGCGGCATCTGGCTCGCCATGGCCATGTTGGGCTACCTGCCGCTGTGGCTGTTCCTGGCGCTGCTCTGCGTCATCATGTTCGCCTTCGGCTGGTCCTCGGCCAACATGAACTCCCTGTCGATGGAGCCGCTCGGAGAGGTGGCAGGCACCGCCGCCTCGGTCTTCGGCTTCATCCAGACTGTCGGCGGCGCGCTGATCGGCAGCTATATCGGCCAGATGTTCGACGGCACCACCATTCCCTCGGCCATGGGATATTTCGGCATGGGCGTGCTGACGCTGGGCTGCATCCTCGTTGCCGAGAAGGGTCGCCTGTTCGGCGTGGGCGAGGAACACTCCCGCCCCGACCTGGCAGCAGCCGAGGCTCACTGACCCGGGGTTGAGGGCGCCGGCGGCTCGAGCTGGCTGCGGTCGTGGTAGACATGATCCACAAGGCCCCAGTCGCGGGCTTCCGTAGGTGACATGTAGCGGTCGCGCTCCAGCGCGGCCTCGACTTCCTCATAGGTCCGCCCACAATGCCGGGCGTAGATCTCGTTGGTCCGGCGCTTGATGCGCAAGCTCTCCTCGGCGTGGATCAGAATATCGGTCACCTGCCCCTGATAACCGCCAGAAGGTTGGTGCAGCATGATGGAGGCATTAGGCAGGCAGACGCGTTGCCCAGCCTCCCCTGCTGCGAGGATCAGGGTTGCGGCCGAGGCGGCCATCCCCATGCACAACGTGCCGACCGGCGCCTTGATGAACTGCATGGTGTCGTACATCGCCAGCGCCGAAGTCACGACGCCACCGGGCGAGTTGATGTAGAGGTAGATCGGCTTGGTGGGTGCGTCGGCTTCCAGAAACAGCAATTGTGCACTGACGAGCGAGGCCATGGTGTCCTCGATCTGGCCGTTGAGAAAGATGATCCGCTCCCGCAGGAGGCGCGAGTAGATATCGAAAGATCGTTCGCCGCGGCTCGACTGTTCGACAACCATGGGGACGAGTTGCATCATGTCGCGCATCGGCGACCTCTATCGGATTGGAAATTGAGGGCGGTAACCTGCCGAGGACTAGGCGGCGAGGAGCGTCGTCGTCGGGACCGGGACGTTGCTGTTGGCGGCAACGGGTATGCTGGGGTGAGTGTGGGTGAGGCGGAACGCGGTGCGCCCCTCGCCATCAGGCGCCAACTCGAATTTAACGACGCTGTCTTCGGGAGTGTGGCCCGCCCCGGCTTCGCGCCAGCGATAGCTGAGGCTGCGGTTCTCTTCTGACGCGATCACCGTGAGGTCGAGATTATCCGGTGGCTGCATCCAGTGATTGAGATATTCGGGACTGGTCAGGGCCCGCCAGACCTTTTCAGGCGGTGCGTCGAGCGTGCACTCGAACACCAGCTCGCTGTTGGTGTCGGTCATTGGTCCATCTCCTTGAGCAGGTCCCTGAGGGAGTCGATGCGGCCGGGCCAGAATTCGCGGTAACGGGCCAACCATTGATGCAACGGCGCAAACCCGGAAGGATCAACGCGATAGTTGACGAAGCGCCCTTCCCGCCGCTCGCTGACGAGGCCGGCCCCGCGAAGCACCGCCAGGTGCTGCGACATGGCAGGCTGCGAAATGGCGAAGCCCTCGCGCAGATCGGTGGCGGTCATCTCGGTCCCGGCCAGTCGCTCCAGGATGGCGCGGCGGGTGGGATCAGCAAGAACCTTGAATATCTCGGCTTCCGTCATGACAACACATAAGCACGTACTTATGAGTCGTGCAAGTGGTGACGGTTCGCAGAAGGTAGCGAGCTAGAAGGTGAACACTTCGCGCCGAAGCAGGTGCCAGTTGTCCTCGTTGACGGTGGCGAGCAATCCGCCGCCAGTGTGGTGCGGCTCGTACGCGCTGCCATCCATGCGGCGAACGTAGCCACCGGCTTCCTGGGTCATGAGGGCACCGGCGAGATGGTCCCACGGCATCAGCTTGTTGTAGCTGACGAACTGCCCGTGACCGGACACGAAGGTGCGGTACTCATGGCCGGCGCAGCGGTAGTTTGAGAGCAGGCGAAGCTTGTCGGTGTTGGCGAGGATCTCGGGGCGATTGTCGGCGGGCATGTAGGCGACCGACGCCATGCCCACCATCTGCTCCAGCGGCAGCGGCTCTGCTACCTTCAGGCGCACGGCCTCCCCGTCAGGTCGGCGCAGCCAGGCACCGCTGCCCTTTTCGGCGATGAACCAGTCGTCCCCCATTGGATCGTAGATGATGCCGGCGACAGTCTCGCCGCCCTTCACCAGCGCCGCCATGGTGGCAAACAGCGGCAGGCCCGCGGCATAGTTGGCCGTGCCGTCGATGGGGTCCACCACCACTGCGAGTTCAGCTTCGCCGAGCTTGGTCAGCAGATCGGGATCGGCCGCAACCGATTCTTCTCCCACGAACAGCGCCTCGGGCAGCGCGACTTCAACGCGCTCGCGGATCATCTGCTCGGTGGCGGTGTCGGCTTCAGTGACGAGGTCGATGGCTTCGCTCTTGGTTTTGACCATGGTTTCGTCGAGCCGGCGGAAGCGCGGCAGGGCTTCGGCCCGGGCAGCATCGCGGAGGATGTGGGCGAGAGAGAGAATGTCGAGGCTCAAAGGGTGGTTCTCCGGTCCGCCAGGGCGGCGAAATCGAACAGGCGCGGGTCGAGCATGTGGCTCGGGTTGATGTTTCCGAGGGCGCGGATCATCACGTCCTTGCGGCCGGGCATGCGCCGCTCGATGTCGGTCAGCATGGCCTTCATCGCGTTACGCTCGAGCCCGTCCTGCGATCCGCAGAGGTCACACGGGATAATCGGAAACTGCATGGCGTCGGCGAAGCGCGCGAGATCTTCCTCGGCACAGTAAATCAAAGGGCGCAGCACCTCGACGTCCCCATCGTCGTTCAGCAGGCGCGGCGGCATGGCGGCGAGCTTGCCGCCATGAAAGAGGTTCATGAAAAAGGTTTCGAGGCTATCGTCGCGGTGGTGCCCCAACACCAGCGCTGAACAGCCCTCCTCACGCGCGATGCGATAAAGATTGCCGCGTCGCAGCCGCGAACAAAGCGAACAATAGGTGGCACCGGCCGGCAGCTTGTCGGTAACGATCGAATAGGTGTCCTTGTATTCGATCCGGTGCTCGATCCCGAGCCCGGTGAGAAACTCAGGCAGGATGTGCTTGGGGAAATTGGGCTGGCCCTGATC
>JAEZFJ010000212.1 GCA_023437755.1 Pseudomonadota bacterium | reverse complement strand
GTGCTGATCCGCGCCGAAGATCTTGCTTATGTCCATGCCCATGCCATGGCCGAAGGTGAAAGCGGGGGTCACGGCGGCGGTCACGGCCACGATGCAGCCCCGGCGGCCGAGCACGGCGCCGGCCACCACGGCGGGCCAGCGGATGCGCCTGCACATCACGAGGCTGAGATGGCGCACGGCGGCGGTCACCACGGTGCTCCGGCTGAAGCGCACGGCCATGAGCCTGCGGGTCACGTCAGTGACGCACATGGCGGGCATGGTGCCCATGGTGCCGCTGCTGCGGCAGCGGTGGATCCGGACATGACGGTGCATGTTACGCTGCCCGCCGCAGGCGATTATGCGCTATGGATCGAATTCACCGGCGGCGGCGAGGTTGTGACCGTACCGTTTGCCCTCACCGTACCCGCCGAATAACACTGCCAGTTCAAGGAGTGAGCCAATGAAGACGCTGTCCCTGTTTCTTGCCACCGCAACCCTGCTCGCAGGTGCGGTCCCGGCGCATGCCCATATCGTGCTGCAAACTCAGGAAGCCGAGATTGGCAAGACCTTCCGCGCGGTGCTGGTGGTCGGCCATGGCTGTGGCGATGCCGCCACCACCGCGGTGCGGGTGCAGATCCCCGAAGGCTTCTACAACGTCAAGCCGATGCTGAAGGCCGGCTGGACGGTGGAAACCGTCACCGGCCCCTACGAGACCCCGTTCGAGAACCACGGCTCCACGCTCGAAGAAGGGGTCAAGGAGATCTCCTGGAGCGGCGGCGAACTGCCCAACGACTTCTTCGACGAGTTCGTCTTCCGCGGCACGTTCGGGGCCGATGTCTCTACCGATCAGCCGTTCTACTTCCCGGTGATCCAGAGCTGCGGCGATGCCGAGGACGCCTGGATCGACACGTCCGGCGATCACCACGCCGAATTCCCCGCGCCCTCGGTGACCCTGTCCCCGGCGGAGCCGAGCGACGGCCATCACCATTGATCCTGACGCGGCGCACCGGTATCTGCCGGTGCGCTGAAGTCATTCGGGGGTAGCTCTTGCGCGGTTTCGCCAGGGCGGTCATCGCGACGATGCTGTTGCTCGCCGGCACCCTGCCGGCGTTTGCGCACGCGACCCTGACCGGTTCCTCGCCGCCGGACGGGGCCGTCCTCGATGCCGCGCCGCCGGCCCTGGTGCTGAGCTTCAACGAACCGGTCAGCCCGCTCGCCGCCACCCTGATCCGTCCCGGCGAGGGCGGTGGCGAAGCCGTGGACCTCGTCGCCAACGGCGCCGAACTGACGCTGCCGTTCGACGCCGGTCTCGACCACGGCACCTATGTGGTCAGTTGGCGGGCAGTGTCCGAAGACGGCCACCCCATCGCCGGCACGAGCGTGTTCTCGATCGGCCAGCCGGTCGCCGCCGGCCAGTTCCATCTGGCTCCGCCGTCCCAGCCGGAGGTGGCTCCGCTCCTCTGGGCCACCCGGATGGTTCTTTACGCGGGTCTGTTTTTCGGCGTCGGCGGCGCCGCCTTCCGCATCTTGTCGCCGGTGCTGCCGCGCCGCGCCTGGCGTCTCGGTGTCGCAGCATCTCTGGCCGGCGCTGGGGCGGCGGTGCTGGTCATCGGCCTGCAGGGCCTCGATGCGCTGGGTGTCGGCATTGCCGGTCTCGCCGACGGGCGGGTCTGGAGCACAGGGCTTGCCACCGTCTATGGCCGCACCAGCCTGCTGGCTCTCTGTGCCTTTGCCGCAGCGCTCCTCGCCCTCAGGCTCCGGCACGAGCCGTGGCTGAAGCTGATGGCGGCGGTGGGGCTGGTGCTGCTCGGTCTTGCCGTCAGCACCAGTGGCCACGCCAGTGCCGCCGAACCGCAATGGCTGATGCGGTCGGCGCTGTTCGTGCACATCGTCTGTATCGCCTGGTGGGTGGGGGCGCTTTACCCACTGGTGCTGCTGCTGCGGCTCGAGCGGCGCATCGCCACGCCGCCGCTGCTCTATTTCTCTGCTGCCATCCCCTATGCCATCGTCCCGCTGGTCGCTTCGGGCATCGTTCTGGCGGTGGTGCAGCTTGGCTGGCCCGGTCCTGCCTGGTTCTCCGGTTATGGCGCTGTTCTCGCCGCCAAGCTGGCGCTCCTCGTGGTGCTGTTCGCCATAGCCAGCTGGAACCGCTGGGTCCTCACCGCACCCGCAGCCGCCGGTGAAGTCAGGGCGGTACGGCATATGCGGCGCGGCATTGTCGTCGAACTGGTGCTGATCGTCGCCATTCTGGCGCTGGTCGCAGGCTGGCGCTTCACGCCGCCGCCGCGCGCTCTGGCCGCGGTGGAGTCGCCAGCCGGGGTGGAGCTTGCCCTTGAGGCGAAAAACCTCACAGCGCAGGTCGCCATCGATCCCGCCCGCGTCGGCTCGGCCGACATACTGGTCACCCTTGCGACCACGGGCGGCGAGCCCGTCTCGCCCCGCGCGGTCCGCCTGTCGCTCACACCCGCGGAACTTGACCTCGCCCCGGTGACCCGGAACGCCGAAGCCGATGCCGAGGGCAACTGGCGAACCGAGGACGTCGTGCTGCCGCTGCCCGGCCTGTGGACCGTCATGGTGGAGGTGCGCGTCAGCGATTTTGAGCTGGTCAAGCTCACCGGCACCCTCACCGTCTCGCCCTGAGGCGGTTGTTTGCCAAGCTGCCGGAAGGCAGGCTATGCAGGCGGCGGGTTGGAGTTGCCACACGTGAACCATTCAGACCTCGGCGGGGCCCGCGCCCTCGGCATGTTTGCGGCGCTGCCGGACGAGCAGCTCGACGCGCTCTTGTCGGGCGCGATTCACCGCCACTTTCGCGCCGGCGCAGCCGTGTTCGAGCAGGGGGAGGAGGCCAGGCACTTCTATGTCCTCCTCTCAGGCCGGCTGCGGGTGACACAGGTCACTGCCGAGGGCCAGCAGGTGATCGTCTGCATGGTCAATCCGGGCGACCTGTTCGGCATCGCCAAGGCGCTCAGCCGCACCGACTATCCGGGTACCGCCGCCGCCGTCATCGACAGCGCCGCCATTGCTTGGCCGATGTCGCGCTGGTCGCAACTGGTGGCGGAGTTCCCCGGCTTTGCCACCGGCGCCATGCAGACCATGGGCGAGCGCCTGCAGGAGGCCCATACCCGCATGCGCGAACTTGCGACCGAGGAAGTGGAGCGCCGCGTTGCCCATGCGGTGCTGCGTCTCGGCAACCAGGCCGGCCACAAGGAAGCCGCCGGCATCCGCATCGATTTCCCGATTTCCAAGCAGGACATCGCCGAAATGACAGGCACCACCCTCCATACGGTGTCGCGGGTCCTGTCAGCATGGGAAAGTGCCGGCCTCGTCGAGACCGGCCGTCAGAAGCTGCTCCTCAAGAATCCGCATCGACTGCTGCTGATCGGCGATGGCGAGGTTCCGGGGCTACTTTGACCCGCTGAGCCGCACGATATCTTCCGCCAGACCGGCCAGGTCCTTGCCGTGCTCGCACGACGCGTCCTCCAGCGTATGGAACGGCCCGATCGGGCATCCCGGGCATTTGAGTCCGTTGCGGATGAACAGGGGCACCGTTGCGGGCCAACGGTCCATGATCTCCTTGACGCTCATGTCTTCCAGATGTTTGCGGCGCATGGCTCCACCTCCAGGCTGACAAGGTTGCCGCAGAAGCCGCCGGCGGTCTTTGCTGAAGCGCAAGCTGCCGTCACCGTGACCACACGGGTCGCGAGGTTGGCCCGGGCATATCCCGGCAAGGGGGCCTCACCCCAAGAGATGGCGTGCTGCATGCCTGCCATGCCGCGAGAGGGGGCGCTTTTTTGATCCAGCGCAACCATCTGTCGGGAGAGAGGGCCTATCGAGTGACCATACCGGACAAGGAAAGCGCCATGCACACCATCACCGACGACAACATCGCCCAGCGCGCACTTGAAGCCCTCTGGTCGCACCCCTTCCTGGTGCCCACCGGCATTGGCATCGAGGTTGGCAACGGCGTGCTCACGGTCAGCGGCGAAGTGGCATCTCCCTTCGAGATGGAGACCACACTGGAAGCGCTGGAAGACCTCCACTGCACCGGTGAAGTGCGCAACCACTTGACCGTTGTCCGCGCTCCGCTCGCCCGCGCTGCCTGACTCCAGCCGGCGGTGAGAGCCGGAACCGCCGTTGCGCCGCGTCGTTCTCCCCTCCGGAGGACGACCGATGCCGCGGCTCACCCTTGCTGCCTTGCTGATGCCACCCACCGCGGCGGCCCTGTGCGGGCCGGGGCTGGTGCTGCGCTGCATGTCGCCGGTCGGGCTCGACGCGATGGTGGCCTCGCTGCAGTCGATGACCTTTGCCGCGCTGCTGTTCTCGGTTCCCGTTTCCTGGGCGGTCGCTGCCGCGATCATGGGCGAACCTGCGCGGCGCTAGTCGGCCACGATTTCAGCCCAAGTGCGGGCAATGTCTTGCAGGCTTCTTAAGGTCTTGGCCCCAAGCTCGGGCATATCAGCGGCAGGGGAGGACTGCCGCGCCTGACGTCCGAGAGCTCCCAGACTTTGAACAGCCGCTCCACACTGCCCCGCAACATCATCTATGCGATGCCCGTTCTCGCCATGCTTCTCCTGGTGGCAGTGGCCGCTTTCGGCTGGTGGGCGGCCTCCCGCATCGACGACGAAGCCATAGCCCATGAGACCCGGGCTATCCGGGCCGGATTAGCCGAAATCGCCGAGCGCCTGCCGGCCGACCAGGAGACGGTTGCCGTCTGGGACGATGCGGTGGTCCAGGTCCGGGTGGGTGACCCTGTCTGGCTGGACGAGAATCTCACCGCCTGGGTCAGCGACTTTTACCAACACGACTACGTCTTCCTGCTGGGAGCCGACAACCAACCCCTGCGGACCGCTGCCGGCGGCGAAGCGGTGGGTCCGGAACTGTTTGAGGAGTTCGGCGCCCTCCCGCTCCTGGTAGCGGACCTGCGCGCGCAGATGGCTGAAGCGTCCGAGGGCCTGGCCGACTCCACCGCCGCTGTGACCGGTCTCGGCATCAGCGATCTCGTCACTCTCGCGGATGGCCGCGTGGCGCTGGCCAGCGTCCGTCCGGTGATCCCCAGCTCCGATCGCGTTTCCCAGGCGCCGGGCACCGAAGCCCTGCACATTTCCGTCCGTGTGCTCGACCAGGATCTTCTGGCCGAGATCGCGGACCGTTACGAAATTCGCGACCTCACCTTCGACACCGTTCCCACT
>JAEZFJ010000199.1 GCA_023437755.1 Pseudomonadota bacterium | reverse complement strand
GACCACTTCAGTGGAGGGCCATGGCCCTCCGCTTCCCTTCAAGAGGAGAGAGAATGTCAACGCCGGATGCGCTCGCCACCCAACCCGGCCGCGGTCGCCGTGCGGACAGCCCTACCGAGATTCCCATGCTGGGTTGGAAGGACGTCCTTTGGCGCATCTATACCGACATTACCGAGAACCACATCCTGCTGACGGCAGCGGGAGTGACGTTCTACCTGCTTCTGTCGCTGGTGCCGACATTGAACGCGTTCGTTTCCATCTACGGCCTGTTCAATGACCGCGACAGCGTGCTGCAGCACGTCGAGCTGCTGTCCGGCATCGTCCCGCCGGGAGCGCTGTCGGTGGTTCGTGACCAGCTGACGCGCCTCACGACAGAGAGCAGCGACGCTCTCAGCGTAACTCTGCTGGTCTCGCTGGCCATTGCCCTGTGGAGCGCCAGTGCCGGGGTCAAGGCGATGTTCGAGGCCATGAATGTTGCCTATCACGAGAAGGAGCGGCGCTCCTTTTTCGCCCTCAGTGCCATTGCCCTGCTGTTTACCTTCGGCGGCGCCGTTGCGGCGGTGATGGTCATCGCCGTCGTGGTGCTGATGCCGGTGCTGATACAAATCTTCCTGCCTGGCGGCGGGGGCATCGAATGGCTGGTGCGGATCGGCAGCTACGCTGTGATGCTGGTGGTGCTGTCGCTGATGTTGGCGGTGCTCTATCGCTGGGGGCCGAGCCGCGAACAGGCAAAGTGGCGCTGGATCACCCCGGGCGTCGCCCTGTCGGTGCTGGCCCTGGGCCTCGGCTCCGTCGGCTTTTCCTGGTATGTGTCAAACTTCACCGACAACAACGCCACCTATGGGTCGCTCGGTGCCGTGATCGGCCTGATGACCTGGCTGTGGATATCGACCACGCTGGTGATCGTGGGAGCGGTGCTCAATTCCGAAGTCGAGCACCAGACCGCCAGGGATTCGACCACGGGCGAGGACAAGCCGTTGGGAACCCGCGGGGCCTTCGTCGCCGATTCGGTCGGCGAGAGGGCCGGCGGCTCGAAGGACGAGGACAAGGCGCCCAAGCGCGACCGCAAGCGGATCTCCTGGGGCACGATGGCCTTTGCGTTGCCGGCGGCACTGGCACTGTCCGCGGCAAACCGGCGATCGCGGCGACAGTAGCGACTATCCCCGGCCGATAAACGGCATCTGTGTTGCCATAACGGTCATGGTCAGCGTGTTCGCCTCAAGCGGCAGGCTGGCCATGTAACCGACGGCATCGGCCACATGCTTCACATCGATGGTCGGCTCGGCAGCGGTCAGTCCGTTGGCCTGCAGCACGCCGGCAGACATGGCGCTGGTCATGTCGGTGCGGGCATTGCCGATATCGATCTGGCCCACAGCGATGTTGAAAGCTCGACCATCGAGCGCCGCCGCCTTGGTGAGGCCGGCAACCGCATGCTTGGTGGCGGTATAGGGCGACGAGTTCGGTCGCGGCGTGGTGGCCGAGATCGAGCCGTTGTTGATGATGCGACCGCCCTGAGGCGCCTGCCGCTTGAACTGGCGGAATGCAAGCTGGGTGCAGAAGAAGGCACCCGTCAGGTTGGTGGCCACCACTCGCTCCCACTGTTCTGGCGATATCTCCTCGAGCGGCACCGGCGGCGCGCCGATGCCAGCATTGTTGACCAGCAGGTCCAGCCGACCCCAGCGGGAGGTGACGGCGCCAAATGCGAGTTCCAGCGCGTCGCGATCGGCAATGTCGACAGGCACCACCAGGGTGCGACCCGCCCCGGCGTCTATGTCCTCGGCGGCCTGTTCCAGCGCTTCAAGGCGGCGGCCGAACAACGCCACGGCGAAGCCATCGGCGTGAAGCCGCGCGGCGATCGCCTTGCCGATGCCGGTACCACCGCCGGTGATGATTGCGACCCTGGTCATGACACGATGCTCCCGCCCAGTTCGTCTTCGATGTGAATGCGTATGATCTCGTCGAACGAGCTTTCAGCCACGAAGCCGAGCGCCTTCGCCCGGGCCGGGTCGAAATCCTCGGGCCAGTTCTCAACGATATCGATGATCTTCGGGTCTGGTTCGCGCCGGATCAACGCCACGGCCCGGTCGCCGGCAGCGCGGCGAAGCGCCTCGATCTGCTCGCCGACGGTGGCGGAGAGGCCCGGCATGTTGAGGTTGCGCCTGGTGCCGAGCAGGACGGTATCCAGTTCGGCTGCATGCAGCAGGAAGCCGACTGCCGCACGCGGGCTCGCATGCCAGTGCCGGGCGCTTTCATCGACCGGCAGCACCGCCTCCCGCCCCACCAGCGGCTCGCGCAAGATGGAGGAAAAGAAGCCGGAGGCCGCCTTGTTGGGCTTGCCGGGCCGGATGCAGATGGTGGGCAGGCGGATGCCGACGCCGTCGAAGATGCCGCGGCGGGAGTAGTCGGATAGCAGCAGTTCGCCCATCGCCTTCTGCGTCCCGTAGCTGGTGCGGGGGGCAAGGAGGAATTCGTCGCCGATCTTGTCGGGGAACGGCGCGCCAAATACGGCGATCGACGAGGTGAACACCAGTCGCGGGCAATATGGCTGGCGCAAGACCTCCCCGCGGATCGCTTCGAACAGGAAGCGGGTGCCGTCCAGATTGATGCGATAGCCCTTGTCGAAGTCGAGCACGGCCTCCCCCGACACGATGGCGGCAAGGTGGAAGATCACGTCGGGCCGTGTGGCTGCGAGCGTCTCCGCGATACCCGGCTGGGAGATGTCGACGGCACGAAGCTCATGGGGAAAGTCGCCCGCCGGCGGTTCGGGTGCGACAACGTCGACCAGCGTCAACCGCTCAATCGATCGTCCCTGCAACGTTCCGCGTGCCGCAAGGGCTGCGGTGAGTTTGCGACCAACCATGCCGGCGGCGCCAATGATCAGGATGTGCATGTAGGCCCTCTCCCGGGTGTCGCGTTCAGGATCACAGCGTAGACGGCAACCGGCAAGCCCCGGTCGCACCACCGGCGTTCGGCCACGCAAAAAGAAAGGGGGCTCTCGCCCCCTTTCGGTGTCCTGTTGGCAGGACGGGTCAGTTTGCCGGAGCGGCCGGCGCGGCGTCGGCAGCGGGCGCGCCCGCCTGTTCCGGCGTCATGCAGACACCGTCCACCAGCAGTTCCGGTGGGCACGGGGGCTCGTCAGCGGCAGGAGCCGCTTCTTCAACCGCCGGCTCCTCGGGCGCAGCTTCTTCGGCAGCCGGCTCTTCAACCGGAGCGGCAGGCTCTTCGGCAGCCGGTTCCTCGGTCACCGGCTCTTCAGCAGGTTCCTCGACGACAGGCTCCTCGGCGGCCGGCTCTTCCGCAGCAGGCTGTTCAGCGGCAGGTTGCTCTGCCGGCTCTTCGCCAGCAGGCTCCTCCGCAGCATCCACCTCTTCAGCGGGTGCCTCGGTTTCTGCATCGACGGCCGCTTCCGCGTCAACCTCGGCATCCACCTCAGCTGCGGCGTCAGCGTCGGCGTCGGCGGTGCCCTCACCTGTCGCGTCGACCTCGGTTTCGGCGGCGGCAGCTTCGCCGTCGGCACCGGGTTCCGCGGCGCCGCCGGCCTCGGCATCGGAAGTGCCGGCC
>JAEZFJ010000175.1 GCA_023437755.1 Pseudomonadota bacterium | reverse complement strand
GCCATCCAGCATTCGAGCGTCTCGACCGCGTCGGCGGGGCGCATGACCTGCAGGTTCGGGATGGCGCGCAGGCTGGCGACATGCTCCACCGGCTGGTGCGTCGGGCCATCTTCGCCGAGGCCGATGGAGTCGTGCGACATCACATAGATGACGCGCAGGCCCATCAGGGCCGAGAGCCGGATCGCGGGGCGGGCATAGTCGGTGAACACCATGAAGGTGCCGCCATACGGAATGAGCCCGCCATGGAGCGCGACGCCGTTCATGGCCGCGGCCATCTCGTGCTCGCGGATTCCGTACATCATGTAGCGCCCGAGGCGGTTGTCGGCCTGGAAGGGAACGGTCTCGGGCGTGTTGGTGAGATTGGAGTGGGTCAGGTCGGCGGAGCCGGCCAGTGTCTCGGGCAGCGCCTTGTTGATGACCTCGAGGGCCATCTGCGAGGACTTGCGGGTGGCAACCTTCGGCTTGTCGGCAGCAAGCTTCTGCTTGTACTCGGCCATGGCCGCAGCGAAGCCGGACGGGAGCGTGCCGGCCATGCGGCGGATGAACGCGTCCTTCTTGTCCGAGGCGGAGAGGCGGGCTTCCCACTCCCCGCGCAGGTTCTGCGCGCGCTTGCCGGCCGCGCGCCAGGTGTCGAGGATGTTGGCCGGGATCTCGAAGGCGGGATAGGCGATGCCCAGCCCTTCCTTGGCCCCGGCCAGTTCCTCGGCGCCGAGCGGGGCACCGTGGACCTTTTCGGTGCCAGCCTTCTTGGGCGCGCCAAAGCCGATGGTGGTCTTGGCGGCGATCAGGGTCGGGCGGTCGGACTGCTTGGCAGCATTGAGCGCCTTTTCGATCGCGTCCTGGTCGTGGCCGTCGATCTCGATGGTGTTCCAGCCGACGGCCTTGAAACGGGCGATCTGGTCGGTGGAGTCGGCGTTGGAGACCTTGCCGTCGATGGTGATGTCGTTGTTGTCCCAGATCACGACCAGCTTGTTGAGCTTGAGGTGGCCGGCAAGAGAAATCGCCTCCTGGGAAATGCCTTCCATGAGGCAGCCGTCGCCGGCGAGCACCCACGTGTAGTGGTCAACGAGGTCGGCGCCGAATACGGCGGCAAGCTTGGCCTCGGCAACGGCAAAGCCGACCGAATTGGCAAGACCCTGCCCGAGCGGACCGGTGGTGGTCTCGATGCCGGTGGCGTGGCCGAATTCGGGGTGCCCCGCGGTCTTCGAGCTGATCTGACGGAAGTTCTTCACCTCGTCGATCGTCATGTCCTCGTAGCCGAGCAGGTAAAGCGCGGAATAGAGGAGCATAGAGCCGTGGCCGGCGGAGAGAATGAAGCGGTCACGATCCGGCCAGTGGGGCTGGGACGGATCGAACTTCATCACCTTGGTGAACAGCACCGTGGCGATATCGGCGCAGCCCATGGGCAGGCCCGGATGGCCGGAATTGGCTTTCTCGACGGCATCCATCGCAAGCGAGCGGATGGCATTGGCCAGTTCGTTCTGCTGGGCAGTATTCGGCATGGGCGAGCGCTTTCGTCGGGGCTGTTCAGCGGGAGCGACGGCGCGGGTGCGCCTCCTCCCAAAAGGCGGAGTTAGGGCATAACAGGTTCGGTTTGCCTGTCAATGACGGGGCCGCCCGCGGTTGCAAAGGCCGTCGCGCTGGGGCAGGCTGATACGGCGGAGTCGCGTGGGCGAGTGCTTATGGATCAGGGCGAACTGGAAGACGGCTTGGCAGCGGCGACAGAGCGGTTCGATCGAGCCCTCGGTCGCCTCGACCAGAGCGTGCGCGATCTCAGTGGTCGCCTCCGGCAGCAGCAGCGGATCGAGGTTGATACGCAACGCCTGGTCCACGAGCGGGCACGCCTTGCAACCGAACTCGACAAGACCGCCGCGCGCGCCAAGCGGCTCGACGACAGCGCCCATGAGGTCTCGCGCCGCCTGGTGGAGGCCATGGAGACGGTGCGCGCCGTCCTCGCCAAGGCGGAGTAGCAGATGCCCGAGGTCAATGTAGAGATCAACGGCCGACGCTACCGCATGGCCTGCGAAGAAGGCCAGCAGCAGCATCTGATCGGCCTTGCCAAGCGGTTCAACGACCATGTCGAGGGTCTCAAGGGTGCCGTCGGCGAGATCGGCGACAACCGGCTGACGGTGATGGCGGGCATTGCGGTGCTCGATGAACTCGCCGAGGCCGAGCGCCGGGTCCGGACGCTCGAGGATCAGGTGGGCGAACTCACCCGGGCCGGCCAGGAGATCGCCACCGAATACGAAACGCTGGAGCAGCAATTTGCCGAGCGGCTCGCTGCCGCCGCGGCAAGGCTGGAAAGCGTCGCCGATACCCTCGACGGCGCCGCGCCGCTGCCACAGAACTAGTGCTTGCCGTCGCCGGCAGCGACGGACTCCATGAAGGCCTGCTCCAGATCGAGCTTTTCCAGCATTTCGCGCACCACGGTGTCGTCGAGTTCCAGGCTGTCGCGTGCCTGAACCAAACGGATGCGCCGTTCGGTGAGCAGCAGTTGCCCGAGCGCCAGGGCCTCGTCGGTGTCCGGACCGGCGGGATGGTTGGTGTGGTGGTCGTCGGCCCGGAGGCGGCCCTCCATCTCCGCCGCCAAGGTGCGCCCCGAATGGGTGGGGGGGGGTTCACGATATCTGGCGAGCACCGAAAGGGCGGTGTCGCGGATCATTGCCTCGGCGCGGTCACGCTGCTCGGCGGCGAAGCGACGGTGGTCAGGATCGTCGAGCCGGAGCCGGTTGATCAGCCAGGGCAAAGTGAGCCCCTGGATCAGCAGCGTCGCTATGGTGACCAGGAAGGCCAGCGAGATTATCGCCTCGCGGTCGGGGAAGTCCGTGCCGTCACCGACCAGCAACGGGGTGCCGGCCGCCGCCCCCAGGGTGACCACCCCGCGCATGCCGGTGAAGGACAGCACCGTCAGTTCGGCCCAGGAGAGTGGTTTTACCGGGGGTGCTTTGCCGCGACGCCGCCAGCGCGTGACGGCAGCGGTGCCGAACACCCAGGCGAAGCGGCTGGCGACGATGGCGACGAAGATCACTGCCGCGCCGAGCAGCAGTTCGCCGAGGTCATAGCCGTCTTCCGCGGCTTCGGTGATGACGAAGCGAAGCTGCAGGCCGATATAGGCGAAGACGAAGGTCTCGAGCAGCGTGTCGACGGTGCGCCAGAACGC
>JAEZFJ010000125.1 GCA_023437755.1 Pseudomonadota bacterium | reverse complement strand
ACCATGTGGCCATCCATGTGCCGACCCGCCGCGACCTGGCGCAGATGGTGGTGCGCGCCCTGCAGCGCAATGTGCGCATCTCGCCGACCGATCACCTCGTGAGTGAAGCCATCTACCTCTGGGACTTCGACGGCAACGGCATCGAGATCACCTTCGAGACCCCCTGGCGCGGCAGCCTTGGCGACCCGGACAAGGGGGAAACCTATGCGGTCACCGCCGACGGGCGCCCGCACTCGGGCCGTGATCCGATCGACCTCGAGGGCCTGCTTGCCGAACTGGGCGAACAGCCGGCGATCGAGCCGGACATGCCGGCCGGCACCCGCATCGGCCACATTCACCTGCACGTCACCGACCTCGGTCGCGCGATGGACTTCTATCGTGATGTCGTCGGCTTCGGCGGCCTGATGCTCATCCACTCCTTCGGGATGGGGGATGTGGGGCTGGACTACATGCCCCACACGGTCGCCTTCAATATCTGGTCAGGTCCGCAGGCGAGGGTGGCGCCCACATCGAGCGCCGGACTGAGCTGGTTCACCATCCGCCTGCCCGACGCCGGCAGTCTCGATGCTCTCGCCACGCGCCTGCGGGCGGCCGGTTTCCCCGTGGCTGATGCGGACGGGTGGCTGGAAACCACCGACCCGTTCGGCAACAGCATTCGCCTGGCGACCGCAGCGTAGGGTATGCAGGCAATTCGGGACAAACAGGAGGGCCACATGCGGAGCTTCGAAGAGGTGCTCGACTTCTGGTTCGTGGAGCACGGGCCCGACCAATGGTTCGCGCGAACCAATGAATTCGATGCTGCCCTGGCGGCGCGCTTCACTGAAACGCACGCGGCCGTTGCTCGTGGCGAAGCATGGGCGTGGCGGAGGGAGCCGCGTGGGCGTCTGGCGGAAATCCTGGTGCTCGACCAGTTCTCGCGCCAGTTGCACCGCGGCGCCCCGGAGGCATTTGCCCAGGACAAGATGGCGCTGGTGCTGGCGCAGGAGGCGCTGGAACACGGGGTGCTGGACTCCGTCGGCAAGCCGGCCGGCATGTTCGTGCTGATGCCGTTCATGCATGCGGAGTCCGAGGTGATCCAGAATGAAGGGGTGCGCCTGTTCGAGGCCTATGGCGAGCCGGACAACCTCGACTACATGGTCAAGCATCGCGATACGATTGCCCGCTTCGGCCGCTTCCCGTTCCGCAACGCGGCGCTGGGGCGGCAAAGCACGCCCGAGGAGACCGCCTATATGGAAGAACACCAGGACCGCGGCTTCTAGCGGGCGGCAACCCTTCGACCGTGCCGGTCGTTGCACCCGGTAAACGGAGTGCACGACATGGAAATGGAAGCTGGCCCCAGCATCTGGCTGATCCTTCTGACAGTGGGGGTGGCGATCCTCGCCGGCGCAGCCATCTACGGCATCATGCGGAACCGCCAACGCACTCTCGGTGAACGCATCCACACCGAGGTGGAAACCAAGCGCGAGTATGCGGCTGAAGATCGCGACCGGAGCTGACCCTTCCGCGCTCGCCCGTTTCGTGGTGAAGTCCCCCCAACCAGGGAGGGGCTTCAACCATGACACCGAGACTGCTTGCCGCTGCGGCGGCCCTGCTTGCCTTCAGCGCACCGGCAATGGCGAACTGCTACGAGATCCTCGGTTGTGACGACAGCGACTACTTCGCGCGTGCCGATCTCAATCGGCTGAGCTGCCAGGCGCTCTGGGAAGTGCGCAACATCGTCTATGCGCAGAACGGCTATTGTTTCCAAACCGACCGCGGCCGGGCAGCCTTCAGCAATGACGGCTGCTGGATCACCGACCAGGCCAAGGTCAGCCTGAACGCCTATGAACGCCGGAACGTCGCCACGATCCGCGCGGTGGAAGAGGCCAAGGGCTGCAACTGAGTCTCTCCAAACCTTTCGACAGCAGGAGTTAGCAATGCCCAAGATCATGTACACGGCGCGTGCCACGTCCACCGGCGGCCGGTCCGGCCACGGAGCAACCGACGACGGGGTTCTCGACGTCACCCTGACCACGCCCAAGGAGATGGGCGGCGACGGCGCCCGCGGCACCAATCCCGAACAGCTCTTTGCCGTTGGTTATTCCGCCTGCTTCCTGGGCGCCATGAAGGCGGCGGCGCGCAAGAGCGGTGACAAGATTCCGGAAGACGCCAAGGTCACTGCGGAAGTCAGCTTCAAGGACCGCGAGGATGGCGAGGGCTTCTGGATCGAGGTGGCGCTCAAGGTCGACGTGCCCGGCCTGGACAAGGCCAAGGTGCAGGACATCGTCGAGCGCGCCCACATCATCTGCCCCTACAGCGAAGTGTCGCGGAAGGGCTTCGATGTGTCGCTGAACGTGGTTTGACCCTGCGAAGGTCCAGCGCAATTTGAGAGAAGGGCCGGATCGCTCCGGCCCTTTTCCTATGCCACCAGCCCCTTGGTGAGCTCCAGTGCCTGGCGCTCGAACAGGCGCCGGTAGATGCCGCCCTGGAGGCGGATCAGTTGCTCGTGGCTGCCCTCCTCGACGATGCGGCCCTTGTCGAACACCAACAGGCGGTCGAGAGCCCGGACCGTCGACAGCCGGTGGGCGATCACCAGCGTCGTGCGTCCCTGCATCAGCCGCTCCATCGCTTCCTGGATCAGCACCTCGCTCTCGCTGTCGAGGCTCGAGGTCGCTTCATCGAGGATCAGGATCGGCGCATCCGCAAGGAATGCCCGGGCAATGGCGACGCGCTGGCGCTCGCCCCCCGACAGCTTCACGCCGCGCTCGCCCACCAGCGTTTCGTACTGCTTGGGCAGGTGCATGATGAAGTCGTGGGCATTGGCTTGCCTGGCCGCTTCGATAATCTCGGCGCGGCTGGCATCGGGGCGCCCATAGGCGATGTTCTCGGCGAGCGTGCGATGGAACAGGATCGGCTCCTGCTGCACGATGGCGATCTGGCTCCTCAGGCTCGACTGCTGCACCCCGGCGATGTCGGTGCCGTCGATGCGGATCTGGCCTTCCTTCAGGTCATAGAGCCGCTGGATCAGCTTGACGAAGGTGGTCTTGCCCGAGCCGGAATGGCCGACCAGACCTACCCGCTCGCCGGCCGGAATCGTGACCGAAAAGTCGCGGTAGAGCGGCGTCGGATGCGCTCCGTACTGAAACGTCACCCCGTCGAACTCGATGGCACCGCTCGTGATGCGAACCGGCTTCGCCCCCGGCCTGTCCTCGATACCGAGCGGCTGGGCATAGAGGTTCACCAGCTCCTCCATGTCGTTGACCGAGCGCTGCAGGTTGCGGATGTGCTGGCCGACATCGCGCAGATGTCCCGAGAGCAGGAAGAACATGGTGAGCACGAAGGCGATGTCGCCCGGCGTCGCCTGACCCTGCGACCACAGCCACAGGGCAAGGCCCAGGATCGCCGTCTGCATGATGACCATCATCAGCCCCTGGGTGCCGCCGTTGAGCGTGCCGCGCTTCCAGGTGCGGCGGGTGCGGCGGTCCCACTTGTTGATCACCGTTTCGAGCCGCTCCTCCTCGCGATGCTCGGCCCCGAAGGCCTTGACCACGTTGTTGCAGCTCACCGCATCGGCCAGGGCGCCGCCCATGCGCGTGTCCCAGGCGTTGGCGAGGGTCGCCGCCGGGGCAACGAAGCCCGTTGACAGCATCACCGTCACCACCACATAGATCAGCGAACCCACCCCGATCAGCACGCCCATGGCCGGCCAGTAGGAGCCGAGGATCACGGTCGCGCCGACCAGCATGACGGTGGACGGCAGCAGCGCCACCAGCAGCGTGTCGTTCATCAGGTCGAGCGCCCACATGCCCCGCGTGATCTTGCGCACGGTGGAACCGGCGAAGCTGTTGGCGTGCCAGTCGGTCGAAAAGCGCTGCACCCGATGAAAGGCGCTGGCGGCGATCTCGCCCATCATCTTCAGCGTCAGCGCGATGATGTTGAAGAACACGAACTGGCGCAGGACGACGGAGCCGAGATACAGCACCGACATGGTGGCGAAGGCGGTGAGTGCCACGGTCATGGCGTCGTTGCCGCCGCCTGCCACCGCGTCCACCAGCCGGCCGGCAAACAGCGGGCTCAGCGCCTCGGCGAGCGTGGCCAGCATCACCAACAGGGCAATGGTGGCGACACGCCAGGGC
>JAEZFJ010000122.1 GCA_023437755.1 Pseudomonadota bacterium | reverse complement strand
CCCTGGCGCTTGGCGACAATGGTCGGCACCAGGGCCTGCCCGGCGACGTTGACCGCGGTGCGACCCATGTCGAGGATCGGGTCGACGGCGAGCAGCAGGCCGACGCCTTCGAGCGGCAGGCCGAGGGTCGACAGCGTCAGCGTCAGCATCACGGTGGCACCGGTGAGGCCGGCGGTGGCCGAGGAACCGATCACCGACACGAAGGCGATCAGCAGGTAGTGGTGCAGCTCGAGCGGCACGCCGAAGAACTGGGCAACGAAGATCGCCGAGATCGCCGGATAGATGGCGGCGCAGCCGTCCATCTTGGTGGTGGCACCGAGCGGCACCGCGAAGGCAGCGTATTCACGCGGCACGCCGAGGTTCTTCTCGGTGATGCGTTCGGTCAGCGGCAGGGTGCCGATCGAGGAGCGTGAGACGAAGGCAAGCTGGATGGCTGGCCAGGCGCTCTGGAAGTAGCGGATCGGGTTGAGCCCGTTCGCCGACAGCAGCACCGGATAGACCACGAACAGCACCAGCGCGAGGCCGATATAGATGGCGATCGAGTAGGCCCCGAGCTGCGCCAGTGCATCCCAGCCGTAGACGGCAACGGCGTTGCCGAGCAGGCCGACGGTGCCGATCGGGGTCAGGCGGATCACCCACCACAGGACCTTGTGGATCACCTTCAGGAAGGAGCGGGTGAAGGCGATGAACGGATCGGCGGCCGGCCCGACGCGGAGCGCCGCGACGCCGATGACGATCGAGATCACCAGGATCTGCAGCACGTTGAAGCTGAGACTGGTGGTAGCGCCGCTGTCGCCCACGCGGGTGGACGCGGTGAGGCCGAAGATGTTGGCGGGGATGAGGCCCTTGAGGAAGTCGAGCCAGGACCCGGTGCTCGAAGGCGCCCGGGCAGCTTCCGCGGTCACGGCCGTGTTGAGGCCGGGCTGCAGAATGAGGCCGAGGGCGATGCCTATCGCCACGGCGATCAGTGCGGTGATGGCAAACCACAGCAGCGTCTGCCAGACGAGGCGGGCTGCGTTGTTGAGTTCGCGCAGATTGGCGATGGACGCCACGATCGCGGTGAAGACCAGCACCGGCACCAGAGCGCGCAGCAGCGACACGAAGGACGAGCCGATGGTGGACAGCGTCTGGGTCAACCAGTTGGCGTTGCCGGCGGCGTCGGGGCCCATGTTGCGGGCAATCAGCCCGAGGATGAGACCGATGACCAGGCTGACCAGAACCTGGAAGCCGAAGCTGGTGTAGAACGGCTTTGGAGCACGCGCCGGCCGTGTAGCGGATATGGTAGTGGGTGACATCTTCTTCCCGTGGATGCCGAGGCGCCGCGAAAACAGGCACGCTGCCTCGAAACTGGCCAAAAGAATACGCCCGTTCCTCGGGAGAGGCGCGGCATGGCGTTTCCTTTGTGACTGCCGCGCGAGAATAACATGTTAGTGGCTGCAGCCGCCGCGGTGCGGGTTTGCGGCGCGCCTGAAACGCCCCGAACTAGCGGTATTGGGCGTCGGTGATGTCGACCTGAAAGAACGGGAGGTAATTGTCGGTGCCGTAGTGGTTGCGATCTTCATCCGCGTGGGGATGGTGAAACCGCCAAAGCGGGACTCGGCTTCGGCGGTCCCTCCAAACGGCTGCAGACGAAAGGTCCGATCCGCGTTCTCGTTGCTCCAACGCATGGAAACAAGCTCGAGCACCTCCCCGTCTGGCCCAAGGGTAATATCCATCGGCTCCGCCCCGTTGGAAACCGTGACCCGGGCGGTGTCCGGCCCGATCTGCTCCCACTTCACGCCATTGGCGGGCAACAGGCTGGCGGGCGCCCACACAGCCTCCATCGCCGCCCGCGTAAGCGCGGATCGGTTGAGATCCGAAGAGGCGGCCTGGTTGACCACCGGCACAAGGCCAAGGATCCAGAACCGGGTCCAGCCGTTGCCCTGCACCAGACCATCAGAGCCGCTGATGTGGAGACGGCCCGAGCGCATCCTGGGTAGCCAGACAAACTCACCCGGAGGCGCCAGCACCTGCAGCGCCTCCAGATCATAGGTCTGGAACGCCTGCCGGTCCCCCAGCAGAAACTGCCCCTTCATCCGGAGTTGCACTGTGGTGAGCAAGGATGTGCCCGGCGGTATGGCATGCGTGAAGTAGCGCTGCGCCACCTCTGGAAGGTCCGCAACCATGCCGATGTCGAACTGGCCCATGGGAGGTCTGGCTCGCTCGACAATGGATGCCATGGCGGCTACTGCTTCAGTCATTGCGTGCCGGTACAGCAGGTGGGCGATCGCCACGCCGCTCGCGATCACCACCACAATGACAAGGGCAATCTTCCACATGGGGCCGACTTCATCATGTGGCAGGCATTTGCTCAAGGCTGAGCCGTCCAGCACCGACGGACGTCCACGCAAAAAGAAAGGGCCGGTTTCCCGGCCCTCTCGAAATCGATGATCCGAAGCTTAGCGCTTGGAGAACTGGAAGGACCGACGGGCCTTGGCCTTGCCGTACTTCTTGCGTTCGACGACGCGCGAGTCGCGGGTCAGGAAGCCACCCTTCTTGAGCACAGGGCGCAGAGCCGGCTCGAAGAAGTTCAGCGCCTTGGAGATGCCGTGACGAACGGCACCGGCCTGGCCGCTGAGACCACCACCGGCGACGGTGACGGTGACGTCGTACTGATCGAGACGCTCAGTGGCGACGATCGGCTGCTTCACGATCAGCTGCAGCACGGGACGGGCGAAATAGCGCTCGAACTCGCGACCGTTGACGGTGACCTTGCCCTTGCCCGGCTTGATCCAGACGCGGGCGACGGCGTTCTTGCGCTTGCCGGTGGCATAGGCGCGACCGAAGGCGTCGAGCTTCTGCTCGTGCACCGGAGCAGTGTTGGCGGCAGCGGCAGGAGCGACGGTGCCGAGATCCTCGAGGGAGTTGATGGTGTCGGCCATGTTACTTCACCCGCACGTTCTTGGAGTTCATCGCAGCCACGTCCAGCTTGGTCGGGTTCTGCGCTTCATGGGGATGC
>JAEZFJ010000084.1 GCA_023437755.1 Pseudomonadota bacterium | reverse complement strand
AGCTCAGGACGGCAGCGGAGGCGGCGTTCGGCGCGGTACGTTCCGCCGTCGAGGCGGTGATCGCGACACTGCCCTCGAACGCGCGTCCGCCGGCTCTCATGATGACGCTCCACATCTGGTCCCAGGCACATGGCATCGCCAGCCTGTTCGGCCGGGCGGACGGCGCGCGACGGCCCATCCCCATGAGCCCTGAAGATCTGCTCGAAGCTGCCGTGCTGATTTATCTGCGCGGGCTCGGCGCGCCGAAGAGCTGAAGCACGCGGAGCTGCCGCTCCATCGCGCTCGCGCCTACATCCCCGCACTCGATCGTCTCGAAGAATTTCTTGCGGGCGCCTCTTGAAGTGATGTAAATGTTCGTTACATTCACATCGAGGAACGAACCCGAGACGGGCAACCTCGAGAATTGGCACTCAACGCCGGGAGCGCGCGATGAATCAGATGGCCATGAGAATTGATGACTTCGGCAAGCCTGCCTGGATTGCCCTGATGGTGATCGGCTTCATCGTGTTCTGGCCGATCGGCCTAGCCATCCTGGCCTATATGATATGGAGCGGACGAATGGGATGTGGATGGCGGCGGGGTGAGTGGCGCGGGCAGAATTTCCGCGAGAAGTTCGGCAAATGGTCAGGCCCCTCGGGTCCGCAGTATTCGACCGGCAACCGCGCCTTCGACGAGTATCGTGCCGACACGATCCGACGCTTGGAGGAAGAGGCGCGCGATTTCGAGGGTTTCCTCGATCGCCTTCGCATGGCCAAAGACAAGGCCGAGTTCGACGAGTTCATGACGCAGCGGCGCAATAACCCGCCGCAGCCCCAGGCGCCGGAAGCCGACAAGCCTGCCGGCGCCTAAGCAGGAACTGATGATCTGAGCCGACAAGGCGGGCCCGCAAGCCCGCCCTGTTTGCTTTTGGTGTTGGTCAGCTCTTCTTGGCGTCGAGCGCGCCCGTCTGGAACACGATGCCGGCTGCTGCCGCGCCGATCAGAGGCGCCACGATGAAAAGCCAGAGCTGCGAGAGGGCGCCGCTGCCAGCAAAGAGCGCGGGGCCGAGGCTGCGGGCAGGGTTGACCGAGGTGCCCGTGATCTGGATGCCGACGAGGTGGATTGCAACGAGCGTCAGGCCGATGGCGAGGCCGGCGTTGGCCGTCGCAGCGCCGGCACCCGTCGAGCCGAGGATCACGACGACGAACAGGAAGGTGGCGACGACCTCGAAGATGAAGGCCGCGCCGAGCCCGTAGCCGCCGAGATAAGTCGGCCCCCAGCCGTTCTGGCCGAGACCCTGCTTGGCGACATCGAAGCCCGCGAGCTTGCCTGAAGCGATCATGTAGAGCACGGCCGCGCCGGCGATCGCGCCGAGGCATTGCGCGATCACGTACTGGATGAAGTCGCCACTCGACATGCGCCCGGCGATGAGGGCGCCGAGGCTGACGGCGGGATTGATGTGGCAGCCAGAGACGGGGCCGATGGCGTAGGCCATGCCGATGAGCGCAAGGCCGAAGGCGACGGCAATGCCGTGCACACCGATGACACCGGCACCGGCGATGACCGCGGAGCCGCAACCGAGAAAGACGAGCGTGAAGGTGCCGATGAATTCTGCGACGGCCTTGTTCATGGCGAGACCCCTGAAAGAGGATGTGAAAGCGCAGAGGCGGATAGCAGATTCAGAAACCCCGATCACAGCGACCTAAATCACAACTGTTGTGCTCGAATCATCAGTAGTCGAGGGGTCGGTTCGCAGGCGCGAAGAAATGCGCGGCGTTCAATTCTTCGGTGCTGCACGGGCAGCAAAATCGCCCCGCTCCAAAATGCGCGAGACGAGCGTACCGAACACGAGACCCCAGAAAGGCGCGCCAATGCCCGCGATGGAGATGCCACTGACCGTCACCAGGAAGGCGACCAGCACACCGATGCCAAATGCACCCTGGAAGGCCGTCGCAAAGGCCCCCTGGAGCACGCGCAGCATGGCAAGACCGGCAAGCGTGGCGATGAATGCAGGCGGCGTCGCCAGCAGCAGCTTCGTGAACAGGGGCGAGAAGAGCCCGAAGACGAGGGCGAGCAGCCCGACGAGAATACCGGCCGCGTAGTGCGTACGCTTGTCCCGTCCGGTCGAGAGAATAGCGTTGGTCGGTCCGGTGAGGCAGGTCGATACGGTGCCGACGAGAGCGGCGAGCATCGACCACAGGCCGCAGGCCGCACCGATCGCATTCACGGGTGGTTCGTGCCCCGTGCTGCGCAGGACCGCGATGCCCTGTCCGTTCTGCACGACAAGCACCGTGATCGCGAGCGGCACGACGAGTTCGACGAGCGTTGCGACATTGAAGTGCGGCACCACGAAAACGGGGGCAGCAAATACCGTGCTGCTGTCGATCGGCGGTAGCGTGCCGGTGCGCGTGAGCGCGATGGCGACGATGCCGACGGCCATGGCGACGATCAGCGGCGGCAGCCGCATGGCGACCGCCGGCAGAGCCGATAGCGCGAGGAACGTCACCGTCATCGAGAGCGCGATCGGAAGATCGCTTTCGAAAGCTCTCACCCAGTCGAGCCCGAAGGGCAGGAACACGCCGGCCACCATCCCCATGACGATGGGCATCGGCACGGCATCCATGACGCGACGGACGACGCCCGTCAGACCGAGCACCAGCATGAGCACGCCGGTGACCAGGAAGGCGCCGACAACTTCATTGAAACTGGCGTGCGCGAGCGCGGGGCCGACCAGCACGGTGCCGGGAATGGTCCAGAAGAAGACGAGCGGCTGGCGGTAGGCAGCGCAGAAGGCGATCGAGAGAAAGCCGTTGATGAAGAAGGCGCCGAAGAGCCAGGAGGCCGCCTGAGCCTCGCTCAAGCCCGCGCGCGCCGTGACGGCGAGGATGATCGCAACCGGCCCCGATATCGAAAAGGCGAAGGCAACGACGGCATTGACCGCATTCTCGGCCGTAAGATCGCGCGCGAAGTCGGCGGGGCCCGCAACGGGGCGGGTGATGGGCTCGAGAGGCATGGAATTTCCTCGGGCTTCCTCGGATCGTACTGCCGGTTCTCCTGCGCAGGGCCGACATTTCTTATGGGACCGCTCGGCAATGCTGGGTTGCAAGCGGCTTATTTCCGCTTGATCCAGGCGCCGCGTGGCTTCAGTTTCCTCGGTCGGGAAACGCACAAACTGCAATCCAAGCGCAAAACGCTGTCCACGAGGGAAGGGCCCGCCCATGAATGCCGCACGTCCCGGCTCGGTTCACAACTATGACGAACTGC
>JAEZFJ010000025.1 GCA_023437755.1 Pseudomonadota bacterium | reverse complement strand
GAGTATTTCGTGGTGGTGCTCACCCTTGCGGCCATCGGGGTGGCGGTCACCGAAAGCCTTAGGCTCGTGGAAAAGCTCGTGCAACGACGAGGCCATAGCTGAAGGGCTGCCCCTTCCAAGGTCAGCTGTAGACGCGAACGTCGCGCCCATCCGCTCGGGCAACAAGCCGGCCCGCCTGAGCGGCCAGTGCCGTCACTTCCTTGACGGCGTCCGGGTCCGTGGACAGCTTGCCGGCACCGGCATCGTCCGCCGACAGCACCGAGGCCTTCAAGAGGCGGGAATACGGGTGCTCGGGATTGTCGAGGACAGTCCGGGCGTCGCCCATCTCCACAATCCGGCCGCGCTGCATGATGATCAGCCGGTTGGAGATGTAGTAGGCCGTCGCCAGATCATGCGTGATGTAGATGACGCTGACGCCGAGATCGTCGCGCAAGCTGCGGAGCAGGTTGACGATGCTCATGCGCAGCGATGCGTCCACCATCGACACCGGCTCGTCGGCGATCAGCAGCGGCGGGTTGGGAATGAGGGCGCGGGCGATGGCGCAGCGCTGCAATTGGCCTCCGCTCATCTCATGGGGGAAGCGGCCGCGAACTTCGGCCAGGCTAAGCCCGACCTTCTGCAGCGCCTCGTCCATGGCGCGATCGATCACCGCCCTGTCCGATGTGTGGAGGAAGCGGCGGGCCGTGGATTCCAGGTAGCGCTCGATCTTGTTGAGCGGGTTGAACGCCTCGAAAGGATTCTGGAACACCGGCTGCACCTGGCTCATGAACTGAAGCCGGCGGGCGCGTCCGGCGTGCCGGTCGACCTTTTCGCCGCGAAACCGGATTTCGCCACTGGTCGGGTCCTCGAGACCCAGGATCATGCGAGCCAGCGTGGTCTTGCCCGATCCGGACTCGCCGATGATGGTGAAGATTTCCGGCGTTTCGGCGCTGAGGGAGAAACTGGCGTCAACCACAGCTTCCACCACCCGGCGACCGAAGAGGCCGCCCATGGTGAAGCGCTTCGAGACGTCGCGAACATCGAGCAGGGTCGTCATGCCGGCACTCCTGCAGGCGCGCTCGCGCCGACCAAGGGGACGACATCCTGCCAACGCCAGCAGGCGGTGCGGTGGTCCGCCGCCACCGTCTCGAGCGGCGGCACCTGCTCGCGGCATTTCTGAATAGCCAGTGGGCAGCGTGGATGGAAGCGGCAGCCCTGCGGGGGATCGGCCAGGTTCGGCGGGCGCCCTTCCAGCGCCGGGCGCTGGGTGGTGTCGCCGATGCGGGGCAGGCTTGCCACCAGATGCGCCGTATAGGGGTGCCTGGGCGCGAAGAACATCTGGCGCGTCGGCCCTTCTTCCACGAGGCGCCCGGCATAGATGATGCCGACCCGGTCCGCCATATTGGCGTGCACGCTCATGTCGTGGGTGACGAACACGACCGAGGAATTCATCTCGCGCTGAATCTCCCGGATCAGGCTCAGCACTTCCTTCTGCACCACCACGTCGAGCGCGGTGGTGGGCTCGTCGGCAATGACGAATTCGGGGTGACAGACGGTGGCGAGGCCAATGGTGACCCGCTGGCGCATGCCGCCGGAAAGCTCGTGCGGATAGGCGCGCAGCACATCGGCCGGCAGCTTAAGGCGCGCAAGGTGGTGCACCACCCGTTCTTCGAACGCTCGCCCCGACAGACCGAGCGGGCGCTGGGCGAAATCGCGGAAGGTCCTGCCGATGCGGCGCACCGGGTTAAGCACGCTCATCGAGCCCTGCATGATGTAGCTCAGGCTCTTCCAGCGGACCGCCTCGATTTCCTGCGGACTGGCGTGGGCCACATCGATGGGCCCGGTCTTGAAATCGAAACGTACGGTTCCCTCGACCACGCGCAGAGGCGGCCGCACGGCTGCAGCCAGAACCTTGATGAAGCTGGTCTTGCCCGACGAACTCTCGCCCGCGATGCCATAGACCTCACCGCGGCGCACTGTCATGGTGATATCGTCGACGGCGCGCACTTCGCGTTCCACGCCGAAGTAGTTCATCTGGTAATAGGCCTTGAGGCCTTCGACGGTGAGAATATCCCGGGACATGGCTCAAACTCCCATGCGGCGCAGGCGGCTGCGGGGATCGATGTACTCGTTGAGGCTGACGGCGAGGAGGAACAGCCCGATAAACAGGATGATGATGAGGATCACCGGGATCAGGATCCACCACCACACACCGACGATCATGGCAGAGTGACTGTTGGCCCAGTACAGCGTGGTGCCGACGGTGGGGATGCTAAGATTGGTGAAGCCGAGAACAGCCAGCGTCACCTCAAGGCCGATCGACCAGATCATGTTGGCCATGGCTGTGGCGAAGATGATGGGCATGACATAGGGCAGATGCTCCTGCAGCATGATCCTGAGCGGCGACATGCCTGCAAAGACCGCCTGCCGAGTGAATTCGCGATGGCGCAGACCCAGCGCCACAGAGCGGATGAGGCGGGCGTCGAAGGGCCAGCCGAAGGATGCCATGATCAGGGCGAGGGTGAACGAGTTCAGCTCCGAGCGGAGCACGAAATAGAACAGTATGAGAATGGGGAAGATCGGGATGGCAACGAAGATGTCGTTCACGAACATCAGCAGCCGGTCGACCCAGCCGCCCATGTAGCCAGCGGCGAGGCCGACGGCGATGGAGATGATGCGGCTCAGCACCGCCACGGTGATGCCGAACGACAGCGTGTTGCGGAGGGCGACGCTGAGCTGCCAGAACATGTCCTGACCGCGCGAGTTGGTGCCGAACCAATATTGCCAGCTCGGCGGCTGATCGGGAATGGCGGTGTAGACCATCGTGGTATCGACCGGCGAGACATAGCTCAGCGCCGCGAAGATCACGATGATGCCGGTAAGAATGACCCCCAGCGCGAATTCGATGTTGTAGCGCAACAGGTCGCGCAGGACAGAAAACATCTACGCCACCCGCACGCGAGGATCGAGGAGTGGGTGCATCAGGTCCACGATGAAGATCGCGACAGCAACCGCGATGATGGCGATGGCTGACACGGCAAGCACGAGCGTGGTGTCGCCGCCATTGACTGCACGTACGAGAAGGCTCCCGAGGCCTGGATAGGCGAAGACCTGCTCGGTGATGATCGTGCCAGAGAAGATTCCGCCAAGGGCCATGGACAGAGCCGTCAGCTGCGGAACCAGCGCGTTGCGGATGACGTATGAGCCCACCACCCGGTTGCGCTCCACCCCGGCGAGTTCTGCATAGGTGACGTAGTCCTCGGTGACGATATTTGACACCAGCGCGCGCATGCCGAGGAACCAGGTGCCAATGCCGACGATGACGAGGGACGCGGATGGCAGAATGGCATGCTGCAGGATCGAAAGCACGAATTCGATGGTCCAGCCCGGCCGTACGTTGATGGCAAAGCCGCCGGTGATCGGCAGCACCGGCCAGACGAAGCCGAAGACCAGCACCAGCAGGAAGGCGACGATGTAGTAGGGGATCGGCTGAATGCCGATGGCGACGATGCCAAAGGCCTTGAGCAGCCGCGAATTCTGGAAGTACCCGGCCAGGCCGCCTGCGATGTTGCCAACGATCCAAGTGATGATGATCGAAACGGCGAGCAGGCCCACAGTCCAGGGCAGCGCCAGCATGACGATGCGCATGGCTGGCGTCGGGAAGGCGAGCAGCGACGGCCCGAGATCGCCGACGGCCAGCCGCCGCCAGAAATTGACGTATTGCTGCCAGAGCGGCACGTCGAGACCGAACATTTCGCTCAGCGAGCGGCGCATCTCGGCGACAGCCTCGGGGCTGATCGAGGAGCGCGAAGTGATCTCGCCCAGCATCGATTCGACCGGACTGATCGGGGTGAGGTGGGTGATGAAGAAGGCGCCCGACACGCAAAAAAAGACGACGGCCAGGAGAAGCAAGAACCGTCTCAACACAAAGATCAGATAGTCGTTCATAAAGTGGCCACTCGCTTCCGGTCGGTGCGCCCGGCCTTGGCC
>JAEZFJ010000490.1 GCA_023437755.1 Pseudomonadota bacterium | reverse complement strand
GTATCGATGGTCGCCTGGTCGGCGACGGCGCCGAAGCGGGTGCCGTCCGGCTTCTGGACGCTGATCTCCGCGGCGACCAGGTCGATACGGTCGGTGCTGTCGAGCCGCGCTTCGGCGGCGTCGGCCCAGACGCGATAGGCGGAACCATCATCCAGCAGGCCCGAATACTCGGGCGCATCGACGGTGATGCTCTCGCGGCCGACGGTGATGTTGTCGATGCCGAAGCGGTTGCCGAGGCTCGAGATGTAGATCTGGCCGATCAGCACCACGAGCGTCACCACGCCCAGGGCGGGTACCGCGAGGCGGAGCACGCCGACCACCCGGTTGCGGCGCTGGAGGCGCCGGTAGGTGTGACTGCGGGCTGCCGCTTCTGCCGTCATTGCTACCGTGGTGCCTCAGCTATGAGCGAAGATGTCGGTTTCTTCCCAGCCCTGCAGGTCGAGTTCGCAACGGGTCTTGAGGAAGTCGAAGCAGGCCTGGGCAAGCTCGGTGCGTCCCTCCCGCTGCAGCATGCGATCGAGGTGGCGCTTGAGGTCGTGAAGATAGAGCACGTCCGAGGCCGCATAGTCGAGCTGGGCCTCACTCAGCTTCTCGCCGCCCCAGTCCGAACTCTGCTGCTGCTTGTTGAGGTCGATCGACAGCAGTTCGCGCACCAGGTCCTTGAGGCCATGGCGATCGGTATAGGTGCGCACCAGCTTGCTGGCGATCTTGGTGCAGTAGACCGGACCAGTGACAACGCCGAAATGCTGTTTCAGCACCGCCACGTCGAAGCGGGCATAGTGGAAGATCTTGGTGACGGCGGGATCGGCGAGCAGGCGCGTCAGGTTCGGCGCCTCGCGCGCGCCGAGGGGAATCTGCACCACGTCGGCGCTGCCGTCGCCCGGCGACAACTGCACCACACACAAACGATCGCGATGGGGGTTGAGCCCCATGGTCTCGGTGTCGATGGCGACCTCGCGGCCATAGCGGGAAAGGTCAGGCAGGTCGCCGCGGTGCAGTCTGATGGTCATCGGGAAAGCTCGTTGGGTGGTGTCGATTTCACATCGCACAGCATCGCGGCCTTGGAAAGGCAAAGCGCCGTCATCGGGTCGGCTCAAGGTCGTCCCGGCGCCAGACAATCCGCACCCGAGCATGGGCGGTGCCCTCGGCATTGTCGAAGGCGAGGCGCGCGCCGGTGCGTTCGAGGAGAGTCTTGGCGATAAAGATCCCGAGCCCGAGCCCGCCGGACTGGTGGGCATTCTGCCCCTGCGGATCGCGCGGGCGGGTGGTGAGATAGGGCTCACCCAGCCGGGCGATCAGCTCGGGCAGGAAGCCGGCTCCATCATCGGTGATGGTGACGGTGACCGTGTCGGCATCCCAGCCGGATTCAATGCGCACGGTTTCCTGCGCAAAGTCGGTGGCGTTCTCTATGAGGTTGCCGAGGCCGTAGAGCAGGCCGACGCTGCGGCTGAAAACCGGGGGAGGCCCGCTACCCATGCCATCAAACAGGATGGCCTTGCCGCGGCTTTCGTGCGGGCGCGCGACTTCGGCGAGCAGGTCATCGAGCGGCACGGCGGCGAAGGGGTCGCCGCCATCGTCGCCGAGATTCCGCAGCTTGGCGAGGATAGCCCGGCAGCGGGCGGCCTGTTCGATGATCAGTTCGACATCGTCGGCAAGGTCGCTTCCGGCCGGCGCTTCGGCCCGCATTTCCTTGGCGGCAAGGGCGATGGTGGACAAAGGCGTGCCGAGTTCGTGGGCGGCGGCGGCGGCGAGGCCATCAAGCGCACTCAACTGCTCGCGACGGGAGAGCGCCAGTTCTGTTGCAGCCAGGGCATCGGCGATCTGACGCGCCTCATGGGCCACGCGGCTGGTGTAGGCGGAGATAAAAGCGACGCCGCAGACGATCGCCACCCAGATGCCGATGACGAAGACGCGGTTGAAGCCGAGCTGTTCCCCCGGCTCCCACGGCAGGGGCAGGTGCCAGATGGACAAGAGCGAGGCGAGGCCCGCGGTGAGCAGCGCGATGGTGAAGGTCCAGCGCTGCGGCAGGATGCTTGCCGAGACGGAGACGGGGGCCAGCAGCAAGAGCGAGAACGGGTTCTGCAACCCGCCGGTCAGCGCCAGGAGCCCCGAGAGCTGCAACAGATCGAAGGCGATCTGCAGCGCGGCAAACAGCGAAGAGGGGCGGTGGGCGGCGCCGAAGCGCAGCACCAGCAGGAGGTTGAAGGCCGCGGAGGCGCCGATCAGCAGCAAGCATTCAACCAGCGGCAGCGGGAATCCGAGGCCGAAGGCGACGAACAGCACGCTGATGGTCTGGCCGCCGACGGCGAGCCAGCGCAGCAGCACCAGGGTTTCGAGCCGAAGCGGCCGCCAGCTCGACGGCAGGGGAAGGCTGTCGGCGGCAGAACTGATGGACATCGTCGACTCCGGTGGGGGCGCCCCATAGTGAGGGCTTTGGGGCATTTCAAGACAAAAAAATCGGCGGGCACATTCTTGATCCGACCCCCGCCGGGACCACGTTACACCCATCGTGACTGGGAGAATGTTTCGAAATGACCACTGCAATCATCAAACCTCAATGGTCGCCTCTGACCATCGGCCTCATGGTCCTGGGCTTCATCGTCTTCTGGCCGCTCGGCCTGGCCGTTCTCGGCTACATCCTGTGGGGCGAGAAGTTCGGCGGCAGCCCCGAGAAGGCGCAGGCCTACTGGAACAAGGGCAAGAGCTGGTGCACCTCCAACAGCCGCCACGGCTTCAAGGTCCATTCCAACCGCTCCAGCGGCAACGCGGCCTTCGATGAATACCGCGACGAGCAGCTCCGGCGGCTCGAGGAAGAGCGTGCCCGGCTCGATGCCGAGATCGACGCCTTCCACGAGTACATGGAGAACCTGCGCAAGGCCAAGGACCGCGACGAGTTCGACCGCTTCATGAACGACCGCCGCGGCTCGCGCCAGGGCTATGGCGACAGCACCAACAACGGCCAGCCCAACGGCGACAACAACAATGGCTGGGGCAATAACGGCTAAGCCCCGCAGGACCTCCTCCTCCCTGAAGTCGGTCTCCCGAGACCAACTGGGCGCCTCGCAAGGGCGCCCTTTTTTTGTGTGGCGCGCAAGCCGATGCCTCCGGCGCGACCCGGATCAGGCTGAGCGGTGGCGGCGAGACCGGAGCCTCGGGGGGTAGGAAAGGGGAAGTGAGAC
>JAEZFJ010000489.1 GCA_023437755.1 Pseudomonadota bacterium | reverse complement strand
GTATGGCGGCCGCGACGATGATGACACTGTTGATCATCCTCGCCATCAGCTGGGATCGCGCCGGCATCGGCTTGGCGGTGGCCTATATCGCCATGGGCGTGGCGTCGGCGCTGCTCTATCGCTTTGACAAGCTCTATGCGCTGCAGGGACGTTGGCGGGTGAGCGAAACCAATCTGCACAGCGTCGATCTCAGCTTCGGCATCATCGGGGGACTGATGGCGCAGGAGCTCTATCGCCACAAGACCATCAAGCCGCGCTTCGTCGCCACCACCTGGGGTATTGCGCTGCTGCATACGCTCGGCCTGCTGGCGCTGGCACTCGGCTGGTTCGAGCCCTTGCTGCAAAGCCTGACCGGCAGCGCCTGAGGCGCCGCCGGCCGGTTGCTCAGTGGAACTGCGCCGTCTCGGTGGATTCCGCCATGGCGGTGGTGGCGCTGCTGCCCTGGCTGATCGTCATTGCCACGGCATCAAAATAGCTGGTTCCCACCTCCCGCTGGTGACGGGTGGCGGAAAATCCGTGAGCTTCGGCAGCAAACTCGGCCTGCTGCAGCCGGGAATAGGCGGCCATGCCTTCGGCCTTGTAGGCCCGGGCCAGTTCGAAGGTGGTGAGGCTGAGATTATGGAAGCCCGCCAGCGTGATGAACTGGTACTTGTACCCCATGGCCGCGATTTCGCGCTGGAAGCGCGCCATGGCTGCCTCGTCCATGTGCTTGGCCCAATTGAAGCTGGGTGAGCAGTTGTAGGCCAGCATCTGGTCGGGATGGTGCTTGCGCACACCCTCGGCGAAGCGGCGGGCTTCGTCGAGATCCGGCTTGGAGGTCTCGCACCAGATAAGGTCGGCATAGGGCGCATAGGCGACACCACGAGCAATGGCGGCCTCGAGCCCACCCTTGAGGCGGTAGAAGCCCTCGGCCGTGCGCTCGCCGGTGATGAACGGCCGGTCGGCCTCGTCGATGTCCGAGGTAATCAGCCGCGCGGCCTCGGCATCGGTGCGGGCCATGATCAGGGTGGGCACGCCCATGACGTCGGCGGCGAGGCGGGCGGCGTTGAGGGTGCGGATGAACTGCCCGGTCGGCACCAGCACCTTGCCGCCGAGGTGCCCGCACTTCTTCTCGCTTGCGAGTTGATCCTCGAAATGGACAGCGGCAGCGCCGGCCTCGATCATCGCCTTCATCAGCTCATGGACGTTCAGGGCGCCGCCAAAGCCGGCCTCCGCGTCGGCGATGATGGGCACGAAGTAGTCGAGGTCGGTGGTGGCGACGCCGTCGGCCTTTTCCATCTGCTGGATCTGGTCGGCCCGTTGCAGGGCCTTGTTGATGCGCCTGACCACCCCCGGCACGCTGTCGACCGGGTAGAGCGACTGGTCGGGATACATGTTGCCGGACGAGTTGGCGTCGGCCGCCACCTGCCAGCCCGAGAGGTAGATGGCCTTGAGGCCGGCCTTCACCTGCTGCACCGCCTGATTGCCGGTAAAGGTGCCGAGAGTGGGGACGAATGCCTCACTGTGGAGCAGTTCCCAAAGGCGTCGGGCGCCGTTCTCGGCCAGGGTATGGCGGACCGGCAGGGAGCCGGCGAGACGCCGCACCTCCGCCGGGGTGTAGGTGCGGGAAATGTTCTTCCAACGATCGGGCGCATAATCCGGTGCGGGAAAGGCTTCGGGTTCGTGGGGCTTGTCGAGCATGCTGTCCTCCTTTGGGCATGGCTTCGCCGGTGCCGCGGAGCGGCCGGCAAATGGGTGTGTGGTTTCGGGTGGGGTTAGCCGCTGACGCGGCGGCTGAAGGTGGCGGCGACCAGGTCGGTGCCGGAGAACAGATCCTCCGTGCCCCCCTCGGCCACCAGTGCAAAGCGGTGCCGGCCGATCGGCCCGGCGATGGCGTAGCCCTCGGCATCGAGGCCACGGACCTTGAACTGCGCCATGGCGGCGCCGGCCGTCGTGGCGATGATGGTGACGTATTCCTCGCGAGTGGCGCTGCTGGCGGTTGTCATCGCATGTCTCCTCCGGGTGCGTGCTGTAAAGATTTGACAACAACGTCGCGAAGGCAACAAATACCTGCAAAAGCAGCAGTAAAGCTGTAAACCCGCCGTCAATCAGCGGCAACAGGCATGTAAATCCTGTAAAGGGAGGCGCAGCGGTGGATACCGCGGACACGCAGATCGGCGGACGCATCAAGCGGCTGCGGCGACAGCGACGGTTGCCCCAGGCGGAGCTGGCGCAGGCGCTCGGCATCTCGCCCAGCTATCTCAACCTGATCGAGCACAACCGCCGCAAGGTGACGGTACCTCTGCTGTTCGCCATTGCCGGTCAACTCGGGGTGGAGCCGGGCGAACTGGTGCAGGGCGATGAAGGGCGGCTGGTGGGCGACCTGATGGAAGCCTTCGGCGACGACCTGTTTGCCGACAGCGACATCACCAATCTGGAGATCCGCGATCTGGCCACCGCCAACCCGGCAGCGGCGCAGGCGGTGCTGCGGCTTTATGACCGCTACCGTCACCTGGCCACCGGCGCCACCGTTCAAGCCACACCCGGCGGCGCAGAGCCCTTTCACCTCGCGACCGAGGCGATCTCGGACTTCCTGCAGTTCAACGGCAACCACTTCCCCGAGCTCGAGGAGGCCGCCGAGCGTGTCCGGGCCGACATCGACACCAGCGGGGACAGCTTCGAGACCGGGCTCAGGACTTATCTCTTCAATGTCTTCGGACTCGAGGTCCGCCTCGCGTCCCTGCCCCACGGCATCGCCCGGCAGCTCGATGCGAGCGGCCGGCAATTGCTGGTGTCGGACCTGCTGCCGGCGGAGTCCGCCACCTTCCTGCTGGCCCAGCACCTCGGCCACCTAGCCGCCGCCGGCGATATCGACGCCATCATCGCCGCCGCCAGCCTGCCCGAAGGCGATGCACCGGCACTGGCCCGCAACGTGCTGTCCTCCTATTTCGCCGGGGCGGTGGTGATGCCCTACGCGCCGTTCCTGCAGGCGTGCCGCGACCATCGCTACGACATCGAACGGCTCGGCCGCCGGTTCGGCGCCAGCTTCGAGCAGGTGTGCCACCGCATGACGACGCTGCAGCGCCAGGGGGCGCCGGGGGTGCCGCTGCATCTGGTGCGCACCGACATTGCCGGCAATATCTCGAAGCGCTTTTCGCTGTCGGGCATCCACATCCCACGTCATTCCGGCGCTTGCCCGCGCTGGAACATCTACTCGGCTTTCCTCGCACCGGACCGGATCAACACGCAGATCAGCGAGATGCCGGATGGTCGTCGCTACTTCTGCATTGCCCGAACCATCACCAAGGGTGACTACCGGCACAATGCGCCACGGCGCTACCTGTCGATCGGGCTCGGCTGCGCCATCGAGCATGCACGCGAACTGGTCTATTCGGACGGCATCGACCTCACCAGCGACCTGCAGGTAGTGCCGGTAGGGACGGGATGCCGGAACTGCCCGCGGCTCGAATGCGGGCACCGGGCGCATCCACCGGCGGACCACCGTTTTCGCTTCGACGAGCGGGTGCGGCCAGTGAGCCTTTACGGTCGCATGCGCTAGCCGGCGGCCCGTTGCTCCTGGTGACGACGCTCCTCCTCGGCCCAACCTTCGCGCCATTCGCGCTCCAGCGCTGCCCGGCGCTTGCCGTAGCGCTGGTCGGTAAGCCGCAGACAGGCAATGCGGTCGGTGCGGAAGTTGCGGAAGGCCTGGCGCAGCAGGCACCAGGCGGCGATGGTCTGCTTGCCTTCGTAGAAGGCCAAGCCCACCGGCCAGATCGTCCGGGTCGTCGCGCGCCCCTGCTCGTCCTCGTAGTCGATTTCCACAGCCCGCTCCTGGCGCATGGCGATGCGGATCTGGCCCAGCACCGGCACCGGCTTGCGGCCGCCGCGATACATGGCGACGGGCCACAGGGCCGTGTCGCTGATGCGGTCGCGGAGGTCATCGGGCGAGGCAGTGGCGATCTTGCCCAGAGCATTGCGGGCTGCAAGCCCGAGCCCATCGTCGGGCTGTGCGTCGACCCAGCGCAGTCCGAGCACCAGGGCTTCCAGCTCCTCGGCACTGAACATCAGCGGCGGCAGGAAGAATCCGGGCTTGAGCATATAGCCGACGCCCGCCTCGCCATCGATTGGGGCGCCAAGCCCGATCAGGGTCTGGATGTCGCGATAGAGTGTGCGCACCGATACGCCCTGCTCCTCCGCAAGGCTCGCCGCCGTCACCGGCCGCCGGTGGCGCCTGAGCGCATCCATGACTGCAAAGAGCCGTTCGGTCTTGTCCATGGTCCCGTATCCAGCTGCAGGGGCAACTGGATACGAGATTCCACGACCGAATCCTAGGTCCGGAGTACTCCGCCGGTCGACTTGGTGACCGCGGCGACAACGGCGGCCGAGACCTTGTCGATGTCTTCGTCGGTCAGGGTGCGCTCGGTGGGCTGCAGCGTCACGGCAATGGCCACGGACTTCTTGCCTTCGCCGACATGGGAGCCGGCGAACACGTCGAACACCGTCACATCGGTGATCAGTTGCTTGTCTGCGCCGCGCGCGGCCCGGAGGATAGTCGCGGCGGGCACCGCCTGGTCGACGACGAAGGCGAAGTCACGGCTGACCGGCATCAGGCTCGAGAGGTTCAGCGCCGGCTTGGTGCGGGTCGGCTTGCGGCGCGGCTCGGGCAGTGCATCGAGGTCGATCTCGAACATGGCCACCGGGCCATCGATGTCGAGTTCGGCAGCACGAGCCGGATGCAGTTCGCCGAACCAGCCGATGGTCTTCGGGCCTTGGGCAACGCGGCCGCCCCGACCCGGGTGCGACCAGGGCGCCGGCTCGGCCAGCACCTGCATCTTGTCGATGTCATAGCCGAGAGCGTCGAGCACGGCGGCCAAGTCGGCCTTGGCGTCGAACACCGAGACAGGCTCGGCGCGGTTCTGCCAGTGACGACCGCTGCCGTCGAGACGGGCACTGCCGGTACGAATGCCGGTGGCATAGGTGTGCTGGCCTTCGGGCGTGTCGGACAGGAACACCTGCCCCACCTCGAACAGTGCCACATCGGCATGGCCTCGATTGCCGTTGCGGCGGGCGGCGGCCAGAAGCCCCGGCAGCAGCGAGGGCCGCATGTCGGTCATGTCGGAGGCAATCGGATTGGCGAGTTGCAGCGCCTCGCTGCCGCCACCGAAATGAACGGCTTCGGCATGGGAGATGAACGACCAGGTGACCGCCTCGTCCATGCCGCGCACGGCGAGCGCCCGGCGGGCCACGCGGCGGCGGTTCTGGATGGTGGTCAGCATGCGCGGGGCAACATGGTTCAGCCGTGGCAGCGGCTCCACGGGCACGTTGTCGACGCCGACCATGCGCATGACTTCCTCGACCAGGTCGGCCTTCTGAGTCACGTCGGGCCGCCAGGATGGTACGAAGACCTTGCGCGTATCGCCGTCACCCTCGGCGGTGAAACCGAGCCGCGACAGGATCTCGACGATGCGGCCGGCATCGACGTCGAGGCCGGTAAGGCGCTTCACCTCGGACAGGGGGAAGTCGATCGCGGTATGGGGGAACACATCCTCGCCCGAGATGGCCGGCTCCAGCGGCGTGCCGCCGCAAAGCTCCATCACGAGGCGGGTGGCGAGCTCGAGGCCGGGTTCGGTGAGTGCCGGCTCAACCGAGCGCTCCAGCCGGTAGCGGGCGTCGGAGACGATGCCGGTCTTGCGGCCGGTGCGGGCGATCAGGTCCGGATCCCAGCTGGCGCATTCCATGAGGACGTTGACCGTCTCCTCGGTGACGCCGGAGCGGATGCCGCCCATGACCCCGCCGAGGCAGAGCGGGCCTTGGTCGTCGGCGATCACCGTCATGGTCTCGTCGAGCGTGTAGATGCGGTTGTCGAGGGCGTCGAAGGGCTCGTTGCGCGCCGGGCGCAGCACCGGCTGGCCGACGATCTTGTCGGCGTCGTAGGCATGTAGCGGCCGGCCCCAACCCAGGGAAACAAGGTTGGTGATATCCACGATGGTGTTGATGGGGCGAAGGCCAACGGCCTTGAGCCGCTGTTGCAGCCACTCCGGCGACGGGCCATTGCGCACGCCCTTGATGTAGCGGCCGGCGAACTTGCGGATCGCCTTGGCCTCGCCCTCGGCGAACTGCTGCGGCAGCGGCGCGATGGGGCTCGGGCCTTGCGACGGCACCGGGGTCCAGTCGGTCTGCTTGAGCGTGCCGATGCCATAGGCGGCAAGGTCACGCGCGATGCCGTAGACGCCGGTGGCGTCGCCGCGGTTGGGGGTGATGGCGATGTCGAACACCACGCCGTCGATCCCGGCATATTCGACATATTTCTGGCCCACCGGCGCATCCGCCGGCAGGTCGATAATGCCGTCGTGATCGTGGCTGAGTTCGAGTTCGGCGGCGGAGCAGAGCATGCCGTTGGACGGCGCGCCGCGAATAACGACGCCGGCCTTGAGCTCGAAGTCCTTGCCCGGGATCCAGGTGCCAGGGAAGGCGAACACCGACTTCATGCCGGTGCGGGCGTTGGGGGCGCCGCAGACCACGTCGATCAGTTCGCCGGTGCCGGCATCCACCTTGCAGATGTTGAGGTGGTCGGAGTTCGGGTGCCGCTCGGCCGAGACCACATGGGCGACGACGAACCTTTCCAGCTCCTTGCCCTGGTTCTCGATGGATTCGACCTCAAGGCCAATGGCGGTCAGCGCAGTGCCGATCTCCTCGGTCGAGGCAGTGGTGTCGAGATGCTCGCGGAGCCAGTCGAGGGTGAACTTCATGGCTTGTCTCTTATCGGAAATCGGACGTGCTGCCGGTGATCGGCGGCAGCGCACGGGAGAGCTTGAACAGTTCCACCAGCACGTTGGCGAAGCCGCGGGCGTCGTCGATGGCGTGGTGGGTGTGAGGGATGTGGCCGTAGAACTCGGCTGGCAGCTTGCTCATGCCCCAGTCGAGATACCCTGCGCCGCGCAGCGTGCCGGCCATGGTGTAGAGGCAGACGCCGCCGCCACGGAAGATCTGGCGGGTCCGGAACGGGCCACCGAGCACGCGGGTGCCGGCGAACTCGTCGAGATAGTGGTCCATCCACAATCCGTCGAAGATCATCGGCGCCGCCGCGAACACCTTGAGGCCGGGCAGCGACTCCACCCAGTCGGCGAAGCGCGGGATGACGATGGCCGGGTCCTCGGCGCCGGTGGTCGCCGCTTCCCAGGCTTCTGGCTGCGTCTGCCACCAGGCCATTGTGGTCTCGTCCGGCTTGCGGTCGGGACGCGGGGTCAGCACCGCCTCGAACTCACCGTGCCGCCTGCCATTGGCCTCGACGGCAACGGAGGCGAAGCTCAGCATCGAGGAGTGGAGCGGGGTGGGCCCGTCCGCCTCGATGTCGGTCACGATGAAGATCGGTTCTGCCGGCTGGTCGGCTGCGCTCGACATGCTAGCTCGACAGACCACCGAACAGGGTCGGCAGGTCGAGCGGGCGGAAACCGTAGTGCCCGATCCAGCGCTGGTCGGCATCGAAAAAGGCGCGCAGGTCCGGCATGCCGTATTTCAGCATGGCGAGGCGGTCGATGCCCATGCCCCAGGCGAAGCCCTGGTAGACGTCGGGATCGAGCCCAGCATTGCGGATGACGTTGGGATGGACCATGCCGCAGCCGAGGATCTCAAGCCAGTCGGAGCCCTCGCCGATCTTCACCTCGGAACCGGAGCGATCGCACTGGACGTCGACCTCCATCGACGGCTCGGTGAAGGGGAAGAAGCTGGGGCGGAAGCGCAGGGTGACGTTGGGCACCTCGAAGAAGGCCTTGAGGAATTCCTCGAGCACCCAGCGCAGCTGGCCGATATGGGACGACTTGT
>JAEZFJ010000481.1 GCA_023437755.1 Pseudomonadota bacterium | reverse complement strand
CCTGTTCGGTGAGGTCCGGGTTGCGCCAGCCGGTGAACAGGTTCTTGAGGTTCCACTCGCTCTGGCCATGGCGAACCAGGATCAGGGTGCCGGTCATGTGTGTCGTTCCTAGCGTTGACGTTCAGTTGAGGCCGAGCACGTCGGCCATGGAATAGAGACCCGCCGGCTGCCCGGCTGCCCAGAGCAGCGCCCGGATGGCGCCATTGGCATAGATGGTGCGGTCCTGGGCGCGGTGGTTGAGCTCGATGCGCTCGGAGGGACCAGCAAGGATAACCATGTGATCGCCGATGACGTTGCCGCCGCGCAGGGTGGCAAAGCCGATGGTGCCGGCCTCGCGCGGGCCGGTGTGGCCATCGCGCACCTTGACCCATCTGTCCTTGAGCGCCACTTGCCGGCCGCGGGCCGCGGCTTCACCCAGCATCAGCGCAGTCCCGGACGGAGCGTCGACCTTCTGGTTGTGGTGCATTTCGAGGATCTCGACGTCATAGTCGGAAAGCGCTGCGGCGGCCTTCTCCACCAAAGCGGTCAGCGCCACCATGCCGGGCGAGAAGTTGCCGGACTTGACGATCCGGGCACCAGCGGCCGCTGCGGCGGCAATGGCAGCCTCATCGGCATCGGAGAAGCCCGTCGTGCCGATGATGTGGACCAGCTTGCGCGCGCCGGCGGCAGCGGCGAGTTCGATGCTGGCGGCAGGTGCGGTGAAGTCGATGATGGCATCGGCGCCATCGAGTGCCTGCTGGAGATCACTGGTCACCATCACGTCGAGCGGCTCGAGGCCGGCCAGCGTGCCGGCGTCACGGCCGACCGAAGCACCCGGCCGGTCGAGCGCACCAACCAGCTCGAGCTGCGGCGCTGTGGCCACGGCGCGCAGATTGGCCTGGCCCATACGCCCGCCGGCGCCCGCGATCACCACCTTCAGCCGACCCATGCCACCTCTCCGTTTCGCTCCGGCTATAGCAGCGCGGCTTGCCGCAGCCAACCGCGATGGCCTTTGCCGCAGGACATGATACGATTCGCCCAACCGAGGCTCAGCCCCAGAGAGGTCATGACCATCACCAATGCCCTTGCCGGCATCGCGGTGGAAGACATCGCCGACGCCAGCGACTTCTACGAACGCCTGTTCGGCCGCGAACCCGACGCCCGCCCGATGAAGGACGTGGCCGAATGGAAGCTGCCCGGAGGCGGCTGGGTTCAGGTGCACACCGATGCCGATCGGGCCGGTGCCGCGGTGCTCACGCTGATCGTGGACGATATCGCCGAAGAACTCGGCCGCCTGGCGCTGCATGGACTGATGCCGGTGTCGAAATCGGTCGGGGACTTCTTCAAGACCGCCAAGTTCCGCGACAGCGACGGCAACACGGTCATCCTGAGCCAGCCGCAGCCGGGGACGTACTAGCGGCGAGGGTACGGCTTCTTGCAGGGTGTCGGCTAGACCCGCCGCAGCCGCACTTCCTCGATCAGGTGATTTCCGCCCTTCTTGAGGATCAGATCGGCGCGACCGCGGGTGGGCAGGACGTTGTCGAGCAGATTGGGCAGGTTGATGCTGCGCCACACCTGCTTGCCGAACTCGCCGGCTTCGGACTCGCTCATTTCGGCAAAGCGGCGGAAAAAGGAGGTCGGGTCACGGAAGGCGGTTTCGCGAAGCCGGAAGAACCGCTCCATGAACCAGCGCTCGAGGTCCTCGGGCTCGGCGTCGATATAGACCGAAAAGTCGAGGAAGTCGGACGCAAACAGGATCGGGTTGCCGGTGCGCGGCAGTTCGCCCGCCTGAAGGATGTTGAGGCCTTCGACGATGAGGATGTCGGGGCGGTCGATCACCACCTCTTCGTCAGCGACCACGTCGTAGACCAGGTGCGAATAAACCGGCACCCGCACCTCGCCATGGCCGGACTTGATGTCGGCCAGGAACTGGACGAAGCGGGGCCGATCATAGCTCTCCGGGAAGCCCTTGCGCTCCATCAGCCCGCGCTCGGCGAGCACCGCATTGGGGTAGAGAAAACCGTCGGTGGTGACGAGATCGACCTTGGGGCTGGCGGGCCAGCGGGCCAGCAGCGCCTGCAGGATGCGGGCGGTGGTCGACTTGCCCACGGCAACCGAGCCGGCGACGCCGATGATGAAGGGCACCTTGTGGTCGGGGGCGTTGAGGAAGCGGGTCGAGACGTTGTGGAGGGCCTGGACGGCCTCGACATAGTAGGAGAGGAGCCGCGTCAGCGGCAGGTACACCTCCTCCGCCTCTTCCAGCGAGATCGGGTCGGACAGCGTCCGCAGGCGCTCGATGTCGGCCTGGTTCAGGGTCATCGGCTGGCCGTCGCGCAGCTTGCTCCACTCGGCCTTGGTGAAGGTGTGGTAGGGTTCGAGCGTTCCGGTCGAGGTCACGGCTGAGCCTTTCGCGCGGCCTTTTCGGCAAGACCCGACTGAGCCGTTCGCGCATCCAGCTCTGCCATGACCTCGACAAGCGGCACGCCGGAAGCGCGGAGCACCACCAGCAGGTGGTAGAGCACGTCGGCCGATTCCTTGACCAGTTCTGCGCGGTCGGCGGTCACCGCGGCGATCACCGCTTCGGTCGCTTCTTCGCCGAGCTTCTGGGCGGCCTTGTTGATGCCGCGCGCGATCAGCTTTGCGGTATAGCTGTCCTCCGGCGATGCCGCGGCGCGCGTCGCGATCCGCTGTTCAAGTTCTTCAAGCGTCATTGACCAGCCCCCGATGGTGAAAGCTCTACGGCAAAAGCGCGGGTGCCGTCACCCCAGACCTTAGGCCGCCTTGTCCATCCGCACGGCAACGCCATGCTCGCGCAGATATTGCTTGGCCTGCGGGATGGTGAAGGTGCCGAAGTGGAAGACCGAGGCGGCGAGAACCGCGCTCGCATGACCCTCCGTCACCCCCTCCACCAGGTGCTGCAGCGTGCCGACGCCGCCCGAGGCAATCACCGGCACTTCCACGGAGTCGGCGATGGCGCGGGTCAGCTTGAGGTCGAAGCCGGACTTGGTGCCGTCGCGATCCATGGAGGTGACTAGGAGCTCCCCTGCCCCGCGCTCGACCATCCGCGCCGCGAACTCGACCGCGTCGAGACCCGTCGCCCGCCGGCCGCCATGGGTGTAGATTTCCCATTCCGAGCGATTGTCGCCGCCCGGGCGCTCTTCGAGCCGCTGCCGCGCATCGACCGAGACAACAATGCACTGATTGCCGAACTTGTCGGCGGCGCGCGAAATGAAGTCCGGATCATTCACCGCCGCCGAGTTGATGGCGACCTTGTCGGCGCCGGCGAGCAGCAGCTTGCGGATGTCTTCGATGCTCTTGACCCCGCCGCCCACCGTCACCGGCATGAAGCAGTGCTCGGCCGTGCGCGCCACCACGTCGAAGATGGTGTCGCGACCTTCGTGGCTCGCAGTGATGTCGAGAAAGGTCAGTTCGTCCGCACCGGCAGCGTCATAGGCGATGGCGGCTTCCACCGGATCACCGGCATCTACCAAGTCGACGAACTGCACGCCCTTGACGACGCGGCCGCCGGCGACATCGAGGCACGGGATGAGGCGGGTCTTGAGGGTCATGGGGTGGACTCGGGCGAATGAAGTTTTTGGTGGCGGCCCCAGGCGAGCCGGTGAATTGCAGCGACGACCACCAGCACCAGGAGAGCACCGGCGCCGAGCGGAATGGTCGCGAGCATGAACCAGCCCAGCACGAACCAGGTGTAGAGCGCGCCGCCCCAGTCGGTGCCGCCGATCACGCAGGGATGGACGGAGGCTTCGTTGAGGGTGCAGCCGTGACTCTCCGCCACCCAGCCGCTGACGGCCACCCCTGCCAGGGGCCACAAGGCGAAGACCAGCACCAGAACGGCAACAATGGCGTAGATGCCCCAAGGGAATCGACGCTTGCGGGCCGCTGTGCTCACGCCGCCGCCCGCAGCATGGCAAGTGCTTCACGTGAATCAATACGGCCATCGTAAAGGGCGCGGCCGGAGATGGCGCCTTCCAGCACCCGGTAATCCGGCTGCGTCATCCGCTCGATGTCCGCCATGGAGGCGAGGCCCCCGGAGGCGATCACGGGAATGGAGGTGGCACGGGCCAGCTCGAGCGTTGCGTCCCAGTTGATCCCGGCCAGCACGCCATCGCGGTCGATATCGGTATAGATGATGGCGGCAACACCGGCGCCCTCGAAGCGCTTGCCGAGTTCGATCACCGACAGCTCGGAGGTCTCGGCCCAGCCTTCCACCGCCACCATGCCTTTGCGAGCATCGATGCCGACGGCCACCTGCCCCGGCCATTTGGCGGCCGCTTCCTTGACCAGCGCAGGATCGCGCACCGCCACCGTGCCGAGGATGACGCGGGCAAGACCCTTGTCGAGCCACGATTCGATATGCGCCAGCGTACGAATGCCACCGCCGAGCTGCACCGGGAAGCTCACGTTCCTCAGGATAGCCTCGACCGCCGCCCCGTTGACGCTCGCGCCGGCAAAGGCGCCATTAAGGTCGACGACGTGGAGATACTCGAAGCCCTGGCTCTCGAAGCTCCGCGCCTGGGCGGCGGGATCATCGTTGAACACGGTCGCCTGGTCCATGTCGCCCAGCTTGAGCCGGACGCACTGGCCGTCCTTGAGGTCGATGGCGGGAAAAAGAATCACGGCGTCCACCTCAGGAAATTGCCGATCAGCCGCAGTCCGAGGGTCTGGGACTTCTCGGGGTGAAACTGGGCACCGAACAGGTTATCGCGCGCCACACAGGCCGTGACGGGGCCGCCATATTCGGTGGTGGCGACGCAGGTCGACGGATCGTCCGTTACCAGGTGGTAGGAGTGGACGAAATAAGCGTGCAGTCCATCCGGCCCATCGGGGATGCCTTCCAACAACCGGTGCGGCCGGGTAAAGGTCAGTGTGTTCCAGCCCATGTGGGGGATCTTGAGCCCCGGAGCGTTGGGGCGAATACGTTCAACTGCCCCCCTGATCCAGCCCAGACCCGGCGTCACTGCCTTCTCGCGGCCCTCGGTCGCCATCAACTGCATGCCGACACAGACCCCGAGAAACGGCGTGCCGCCGCGGATCACCTTTTCCTCGAGCATCTCCACCATGCCCGGCACGGCATCGAGCCCGGCCTTGCAGTCGGCGAAGGCGCCGACCCCGGGCAGCATGATGCGGTCGGCAAGGCGGACGCGCTCCGGATCGGCCGTCACTTCCACGGTGGAATTGCCCAACTCGTCGGCCATGCGCTGGAACGCCTTGGCGGCTGAGTGGAGATTGCCGGCGCCATAGTCGATGATGGTGACAAGGCTCATCGCAGCGCCTCCAGTTGGGCCAGATCGGAGGAGGCGGCGACGCGCACGCCGCGGAAGCGCCAGCCCTGCCGGGCGAGCTTGCTGCGGCGCCAGTCCGGGGCGGACAGGCCGATCCAGATGGCGGCAAGGACATAGATCAGGAACGCGGCACTGCCACCGATGTAGCGGGCAAGCAGGACCAGGGTGGCCGTGGTCACCAGCCAGACCAGCGTTTCGAGCCACAGCCGGTGGGCCAGCAGGTAGAGCGGCGGCAACATCATGGCCAGCCAGCTGAACCGTTCCGGAACCACGCGCGGCAGCTCGGCAGTACCGGGCTCGGGATCGAAGATGGCGTAAAGGGTCACAACTCTCTCCACACCCACGATGTCATTCCCGCGCCAGCGGGACTCCATCTTGAGATCTCAGGATGGCCCCCGGCTCGAGGCCGAGGTGACACCAGTGTTCGTCGGTGACTTAGTGCAAAAGGGCTGGATGTTCCAGCCTCAGAGCGCGCCCTTGGTCGAGGGCACCCGACCGCCCGCACGCGGATCGATCTCCACCGCCTCCCGCAGGGCGCGGGCCACAGCCTTGAACATCGACTCGGCCAGATGGTGGTTGTTGTCGAAGTAGAAGTTCTCGATGTGCAGCGTGATGCCGGCATTCACCGCGAAGGCCTGGAAGAATTCGCGGAACAGCTCGGTGTCGATCTCGCCGATCTTTGCCTGGCTGAACTCGGCCCGGAACACCAGGAAGGCACGGCCGGACACGTCAACCGCGGCACGGGTCAGCGTGCCGTCCATCGGCAGGTCGCAACTGGCATAGCGAGTGATGCCCGCCTTGTCGCCCAAGGCCTGTTTCAACGCCTGACCGAGTGCGATTCCCACGTCTTCCACCGTGTGGTGGAAGTCGATGTGGAGGTCGCCGGTGCAGCGCACTTCCATGTCGACCAGCGAATGGCGCGCCAGCTGGTCGAGCATGTGGTCGAAGAACCCGACGCCCGTCGCCATGGTGTGCACGCCCGTGCCGTCGAGGTTGATCGAGACGTCGATCGCGGTCTCGTTGGTCTTGCGGCTGATGCTTGCGGTACGCATGAGGGTTATCTCCGGACGCGGGCGGCTCTAGCAGATAGGCACGCCGGCGTGAAGATTGGGTTGAAGGGA
>JAEZFJ010000471.1 GCA_023437755.1 Pseudomonadota bacterium | reverse complement strand
GTCTCAGCCTCGTCGGCTACCGCCTGCGGCGGGCGCAACTGAGCGTCTTCCAGCGGTTCATGGCAGTCTTCGAGAGCTTGTCCATGCGGCCTGCCGAGTATGCCGTCCTGGTGCTCGTGGACGACTCGCCCGGCCGCAAGCAGAGCGAGATTGCAGCAGCGCTCGGGATCAAGCGGGCCAACTTCGTTGCCTTGGCCCAGGGCCTTGAGGCCCGGGGACTGATCGAACGGCTCAACCTTGAAAGCGACCGGCGCGCCAACGCCCTCTACCTGACGCCGGCAGGGCGCAGCTTCCTGGTTCGCGCCCGGGCTCTTCACGAGGAGTTGGAGAAGGAGTTCATCGAACGCCTGGGCGGACCGGCCAAGCGCGAGCAGTTGCTGGACCTGCTGCAACGCCTGACCTGATCGATCAGCCCCGCCGAAGTCGGGGTGGTCAGCGCCGGTAACCCACGTCGATAAGCGCCCGCCCGCCCGCAAGCCTCGACACGCAGGCGCAGAGACGGTCGCCATGGCTCTTCTCCTCGGCGGAGAAGAAGACGTCCCGGTGATCGATGGTGGCGCTGGATTCGAGAACCTTCACCGCGCAAAGTCCGCACTCGCCGCGCTGGCAGTCGAAAATCATTTCCACCCCGGCGGACGTCAGCGCCTCCAGCAGCGTCTGATCCGGCCGGACCGACACGGAGATGTCTCGGTTGAGCACGTCGACAGTAAACGCCTCTTCCGCAAAGAGCCCGCTGTCGCCGAACACCTCATACCGCAGGCGACTGGTGGAACGACCCGCTGCCGCCCACGCCGCCTTCGCTGCCTCCAGCATGCCGATCGGGCCGCAAAGATAGCATTCGGCGTCGGGCGGCAGGTTGGCAAATTCCGCCTCGAGGTCGACGTGCTCGCCCACCGAGTTGTCGCGCAGCACGAGGCGATCGCCGAGCAGTTCCGCCAGCTCTTCTGCAAAAGCCATGAGCCCGCGTGTCCGGGCGCCATAGACCACTCGCAGCGAGCAATCCCGCGCGGCCAGCGCCTTGGCCATCCCGTAGATGGGTGTGATGCCGATACCCCCTGCGAGGAGCAGGTAGTGGTTTGTACGGAAACTGAGCTCGAAGCGGTTCTCCGGTACCGTCAACCGCACCGGTTGCCCAGGCTCGAGGCCCCACATGTAGCGGGAGCCCCCGCGGCTCTGCGGATGCAGCTTGACCGCGACGGCGATCTCGGACGGCGCGGAAGGGACGACGGTATAGGTGCGGTTGGCAGGCTGGCCGCCGATTTCGACGCGTATATTCGTGTGGGAACCCGGATCGAACCGCGGCAGGCTCCCTTCAACCGCAAAGCCGATGCGCCGCACATCGTCCGCAACGTCACGGACGTCCGACACGCGGGCGTTTCGCCAGTCTACTCGGTTACGCATCTAGAGCGGCTCCTTACCCACAGCGCTCATTCCGCCGCACTGCGCATGGCAGTTTCTTCGGCGATCATGCGGTCGATCAGGCGGCGCGCCCACATGGAGCCGGCGTCGATGTTGAGGTTGTAGATGACGTGGTCGGGATTGGCGTCGATAGCTTTCTGTTGCGCCTCGAGGATGATCTCGTCCTCTCCGAAGATGGCGTAGACGCCCTCGCGGAGGTTGTGGGTGCGTGCCTGCTCGTCGATCTTGTAGTTGCGGGCAAAGGCCCAGAAGTAGTGGCAGGTCTTGTCCGTTTCGGGGGTCATGGTGTTGAGCACCATGCCGTTCACCCCCTGGCTTCGGTCGCCCTGCGGCGCGCCGGTGCCGGTTGGCGCCACGCCGACGTCGATGGCGATGGTGGATGGCGCCTCGAAATTGATGATCTGCCAGCGATCGACATTGCCAGGCTTGCCCAGCTGTCCGCGCCAGAACGGGGGGGCGTCGATGTCGAGCATCCAGCGTGTCACGGTCGCCGTCTTGTCCGTATGCGTGCACTCGAAGGGTGCTTCCGCCACGGCTCGATTGCCGATGGATGACCCATGCACATAGGTCTCGTGGGTGAGGTCCATCAGGTTGTCGACCACGAGGCGATAGTCGCACTTGGCGTGGATGTACTTGCCATCCGAGGCCCATTCAGGGTCCTTGTTCCAGTGCAGGTCCGGCACCAGCGCCGGGTCGGCGAGTGCCGGGTCGCCCATCCAGAGCCAGATGAAGCGGTGACGCTCGACAATGGGATAGGACTTCACGCAGGCCGATGGATTGATGGTGTCCTGCGACGGCATGTAGACGCAGCGTCCGGTGTCGTCGAACTCGAGGCCGTGATACCCGCAGATGACGTTGTCGCCGTGCAGTTCCCCCATGGAGAGCGGCAAAAGCCTGTGCCAGCACGCATCCGCCAGGGCCACCGCCGTTCCGTCCTGCTTTCGGTACAGAACCACCGGCTTGTTGCAGATTGTCCGGGGCAGCAAGCTGCGCTTGACCTCGACATCCCACGCAGCTGCATACCACACGTTCAATGGGTAGTTCGGGTTCTCCATGTGATCTCCTCCCTCACATTGATATGAAGTATAACAGTATGAAGCGGGGGAGCCTAGAGGAAGAGCGTGCGGATCACTCCGGCGCGTCTTGACGAGCCCCAACGCCCGCAGCTTCGACAGGTGCTGCGACAGCGGCGACTGCTCCAGCCCAACAGGGCCGCGCCTTCGGTGCCGCTGAACGATGCGAAACTTCAACGCTTTAGCCGTTTGGTCGGGGATTGGCTGCGCTGTGGCGAGCCGGTGCTGAGCCGCAACTACCTGCGCAGCGTTGTTGGTCGCGTTGTCGTCAGTGAAAAGCGCGTGCTGATCGTGGGCAGCACGCATGCGCTGCACCGTTCGAATACTGAGGGCGAATTTTCGGCGAATGATGTTCGCGGTTTCCAACAGGAATGGCGCACCCGACAAGATTCGAACTTGTGGCCTCTGCCTTCGGAGGGCAGCGCTCTATCCAGCTGAGCTACGGGTGCATGGCCGGCGCGGGGCCGGCGGATGGGCGCAAACTAGCCAAAGCGGGGGGCGCGCGCAACGGGTGCGGGCGGAAAAGTTCACGACTGCGCCAGGAGAGGTGCGTGGTCACACAAGAGCCATCAAGCCGCCCTGATTTGCCCCTATGGGCGGCAGGGCGACAATCGGCTAGGATCGCGGCATGACCAGACTACCCCTTCGTACCGGCATACGCCTTGCCGGACTCGCCGCGGCAACGCTGTTGCTGGCCGGCTGCTCGATCAGCGGCCTCAAGCCGGCGCCCGGAGGCAAGGCCACCGCAGCGCTCGCGGCCCTGGCGACGCCCTCGTCCACGCCGGCGGGGCACGTGCCCGATGCGGCGGCGGTGCCGGCGGCCCCCAAGCTCCTTGCCTATACCGGCAATCATCTCGATGGGCTGATCAGCCACTACAGCCAGCAATACAGCGTTCCCGAGTCGCTGGTGCGCCGCGTCATCGTGCGCGAGAGCAACTACAACCCGGCAGCCCGCAATGGTCCCTATTACGGCCTGATGCAGATCAGCCATGCCACCGCCAGCGGCATGGGCTACAGCGGCTCGCCCGGTGGCCTGCTCGATGCCGAGACCAATCTGCGCTATGCGGTGCGTTACCTCGCGGGCGCTTATGTCACGGCCAGGGGCAATCCGGACCTCGCGGTACGGTACTATGCCCGCGGCTACTATTACGACGCCAAGCGTCTTGGCCTGCTCGAGGTGTCGGGCCTGCGCTAGTCCGGCCGTCCGCCCACGGCCAGATGCGCCCGGCACACCACGCCGGATGCATCGTAGGTCAGGCTGACGCTGCTGCCCGGCAGCGACGACAACCCCCGCTCGATCAGCGAAGAGCCGAAGCCGCGGCGTTGCGGCGGCTGCACTGCCGGCCCGCCCCGCTCGATCCATCGCCACTCGACATTGCCTGCCGCATCGGTGTGCCAGGTGATGTCGACATGCCCCTCGGCAACGCTGAGCGCGCCGTACTTGGCGGCATTGGTGCCCAGTTCGTGCAGCATCAGCGCCACCCCCAGCGCCGGACGGCTCCCGAGGCGGACATTGGGGCCCTCGACATGGACGCGCTGACCATCGTCATGCAGCCGGGCCGCCGACACCACAAGGTCATGGAGCCCGGCGCCGTCCTCGAGGCCGTGCGTCAAGAGATCCTGCGCCTGCGCCAGGGCGGCGAGGCGATCCCCGACGCTGGCACGCGCCGTGGCCATGCTGTCGGCCGAGCGCAGCGTCTGCGCCACGATGGCCTGGACCATGGTCAGCAGGTTCTTGATCCGGTGGGCGGATTCCTGCGTCAGCAGCGCCATCTCGGTCTCACGGTCGTGGCGGGCAGTGATGTCGAAGCTGGCACCGAGCACATGCGTCGGCGCCCCAGACGCACCGCGCAGCACATTGCCCTGCCGCTCCAGCCAGCGCACCTGCCCGTCGGGCAGCATGATGCGGTATTCGGTGCGGCGCAGGCCCTCCTCCAGCGAGCGCCCGGCGGCGGTGGCCAGCCGCTCGCGATCGTCGGGATGGACGGCGCCGACATAGTCCGTATAGGGACGCGGGTCGCTGTCGGCTGGCAGGCCGTAAAGCAGGTTGAAGGTGGGGGAGCCGGTCAGCAGGCCGGTTCCGAGGTCCCACACGAAGGTGCCGACCCCTCCCGCCTCCTGGGCGATGCGCAGCATCTCCCGCTGGCGCAGCAATTCCTGCTCCGCCAGTTTCTGTTCGGTGATGTCGTGGCCCTGCACGAAGATGCCGGCGACCGCGCGGTCGGCATCGCGGATCGGCTGGTAGATGAAGTCTAGGTAACGCAGTTCGGCGCTGCCGCCGGGCTGCTGCACCATCACCGACACGCCGCGGCCGATAAACGGTTCACCCGTGCCGCGCACCTGGTCCAGGAGGGCGGTAAAGCCCTGCTCCACCATCTCCGGCATGCATTCGGCCACCGACTTGCCGAAGATGTCGCGGTCGGTTCCCACCAGCCGCTGATAGGCGTCGTTGACCAGGGTGAAGACGTGGTCGGGCCCGCTCACCACCGCCATGAAGCTCGGCGTCTGCTGGAACAGCCGGCGCAACTCCTCCGATTGCTGGGCAAGCGCCGTGTTCTCGGCCTGCACTGCCGCCGCCCGGCCCAGAATCCCCGCCTCATCCTTGAGGCTCCGGGCGGAGCGGCGCAGGGTTTCCACGGCGGTGACGTCGGTGGTGTGCTGCAACACATAGGCAATCCGCCCATCGTCGCCGAAGATCGGGATGTGCGTGGCGCTCCAGTAGCGCAGCACCGGTGTCTCGCCGGGGGGGCTGACGTCATAGGGAATCAGCGCCAGCTCATCCGGCCGGCCTTCGGCCAGCACCTTGGCGAGGGAGCCGCGCAACAGGCCGCCACCGGGCGACTCGGGGTCCGAGGGGAAAGCCTCGAACAGGTTGCGCCCGAGGAAGTCGGCGCGGGGCCGCTGTACCTCGCGCTCATAGGCAGCATTGCAGGCCACGATGGTCAGGCCGCGGTCGAACAGGACATAGGGATTGGGTGCGGCCTCGAACAGGCCGGCAAAGTCGATGGTCGTCCGCAGCTCCCCGTTCAGGGCCGCCTCCTGCTAACCCCGCGCAAGACTCATGCCCGGGACGGGCGAACAGCAGGGATTTCGAGTTCCATAAAGGGGTTGGTCAGGAAAAGATCAAGCCCCGACGGCGACCAGGGAGGCCAGCATGTCGCGCACTTCTTCGTCACGGAAGGGCTTGCTCAGCCGTGGCAGCGCCATGGCCTCGGGCTCGGGCACATCGTCATAGCCGGTGGCAAGGATCACCGGCAGGCCAAGGCGGATCGACTGGGCGAGCTCGGCCAGCCGGGCCCCGTTCATGTCGGGCATGCCATAGTCGGTGATGAGCGCATGGACCGGCTGGTCGCTGTTGAGGATCGCCACCGCCTCGGCACCGGAATAGGCATCGAGCGCGCGATAGCCGAGGCCGCTGACGAGGTCGACGGTGCCGATGGTGATCAGGGCGTCGTCATCGACGACAAGAATGGTAGCGAGGTCACTTCTCAACGGCGCAGCTTTCGGGATCTTCGGCGGACAGGTGGCCGCGGGGGCGAACCAAACCGGGATGCGGAGCCGAAGGTGCCCGCGAACGGTCATTTGAGTGTTAACACCTAGGTTACAAACGTGACGGAATTAGGGACCGGGCCCGCGCGGCCTTTTGCCCCGCCACCATCTGCCCTAAAGTCCGGCTCCGCGTTCAACGGAATCGGTTTCATGCATCTGCTGCTCGTCGACGGCTCGGGCTACATCTTCCGCGCCTTCCATGCCTTGCCCCAGCTCAGCCGCAAGTCCGACGGCCTGCCCGTCGGTTGCGTCCAGGGCTTCTGCAACATGCTGTGGAAGCTGATGGAAGACCTCAAGGGCGAGGACGAGCCGACCCACATGGCGGTGATCTTCGACCATTCGGCCAAGACCTTCCGCGACGACATCTACGACCAGTACAAGGCCCAGCGACCGCCGGCGCCCGAAGAGCTGGTGCCGCAGTTTCCGCTGGTGCGCCACGCCACCCGCGCCTTCAACATCGCCTGCATCGAGCAGGAGGGCTGGGAGGCCGACGACATCATCGCCACCTATGCCTGCCAGGCCAAATCCGCCGGCGGCAAGGTCACCATCGTCTCCTCCGACAAGGATCTGATGCAGCTGGTCGAGCCCGACGGCTCGATCCGCATGCTCGACACCATTCCGCGCCCCGGCCAGCCGCCGCTGCGCTGGATTGGCGTGGAGGAAGTGTTCGCCAAGTTCGGGGTCACCCCCGACAAGGTTATCGAGGTGCAGGCCCTGTGCGGCGACAGTGTCGACAACGTGCCTGGCGTGCCCGGCATCGGCGTCAAGACCGCCGCCGAGCTGATCAACACCTATGGCACCATCGAAAACCTGCTCGACCATGTCGACGACATCAAGCAGAACGCCCGCCGCGAGAAGCTGCGCGCCAATGCCGAACTCGCCCGCGTCTCCAAGCAGCTGGTGACGCTGTCGCAGGACGTGCCGGTGGAACTCGAACTCTCCGCCCTCCAGCGCCAGCCGGTCGAGCCCGGAAAACTCTTCCCCTTCCTCAAGGCGATGGAATTCGCCACCATCACCAGGCGCCTCGCCGGGCTGATCGGCGCCGACCCCGACGCCTGGGAGCCCGACCCCGCGCTTGCCGCCCAGCCGGCCTCGCCGGTCGGCTTCGACAACGCCGCCCGCGCCGAGGCTCGCGCTGCCCGCCAGCAGGCCCAGGGC
>JAEZFJ010000436.1 GCA_023437755.1 Pseudomonadota bacterium | reverse complement strand
TCGCTGCTCGGCGCACTGGCCCCCGTGGACCAGGCTTTGCGGGAGCTGCGGTTCGCGGCCAGCAATCGTGCGCCCAGCGGTGAGGTCGTGTTCGTCGAGATCGACGCTGCCAGCCTGGCCGATCTGGGTGTCTGGCCCTGGCCGCGCACGGTTCATGCCGAACTGCTGGACCGACTGATGGCCGTGGGCGCGGACGAGGTGGTCTTCGACGTCGACTTCAGCACCGCATCCACGGAGGCCGCCGACGCGGCGTTCGAAGCCGCCTTGGCCCGCGCCGGCGGCTATGCCTGGCTCGCCGCCTTCCAGCAACGCACGCGGGATGGCTCCATCGTCCTGAACCAGCCGATCCCGCGCTTTGCCGCCCATGCCGGCCCTGCCCTGGTGAATGTCGATGGCGACGGCACCGAACTGCTCCAGTCGGTGCCTGCAGGCCTTGAGGAGCCGCCGATTCCGTCCGTGGCCAGGGTGCTGGTACCCGGGGCAGCCACCGGGGCGCGCATCGTCATCGATTATGGCATCAATCTCGACAGCATTCTGCGCCTGTCCGCGAGCGACGTGCTCGCCGGCCGCGTCGATGCGACCCTCCTGGCGGGCAAGCAGGTCGTCATCGGGGCCAGCGCTGTAGAGCTTCGCGACTTCTTTCGTGTGCCGCGGTTCGGGGTCGTCCCGGGACCGATGGTGCAGGTGGCGACCACCGAGACGTTGAAAGCAGGCCGCAGCCTCATCGATCTCAAGGGCGCCCCCACCCTCGCCGCAGCCGTCCTGGTGGCGCTGCTGTTCGCGGCGTTGGGCCGCAAGATCGCGGTGCCGCGGCTGTTTGCCAGCGCCATCGTCCTGACGGTGCTGACCGAATTGTGTGCCTGGCTCGCCCATCACATGGGCGCACTGCTGATCGACACGGCGCTGCTGCATGTTCAGGCCGCCCAGCTGGTGGTTCTGTCACTGGTGCTCGACTGGTCGCAGCGCCGCGCCGAGAGCCGACGGCACCTGGCCAGTCTGGCCTGGCTCGCGCGTCACGATCCGGTCAGCGGCGCCCGCTCCCGCCAGGCCCTGCTCGACGATCTCAGCCAGGACACGGAGCAGACCGTGGTGGTGCTGGTGGAACTGGGCCGGCTGGCCACCGCCGCGGCAACCCTGGGCCACGCCATCAGCGACAAGGTGGTCGCAGAGGCAGTGGAGCGCTTGCGCGGGCTCTCATACGCCCCGCCGGCGCGCATCGGCGGCGATCTCTTTGCCGTCACTGCCAGGGCCGAGTTTGCCGAAGCGCTGGCCATGGCTGCCGCCAAGGTGCTGGAAGCGCCCTATGCCGTGGACGGACACAGCGTCATTCTCGAAATCCGCTGCGGCTACGGCACCGTGCCCGGCGCCGAGGCGGCCGAGCGCCTGCGCCAGGCCGAAGTGGCGTTGAACGCGGCGCACCAGAGCGGTAACCGCCTCGCCGCCTTCGACCCCGAGCATGGCGACCGCATCGAACAGCGCCGGCGCCTCGATCTGGCGCTGCGCCGGGCGCTGGAGGATGGGCAGTTCTTCCTGCTGTTCCAGCCGCAGGTCGACCTTGCCAGCGGCGCCATGGTCGGGGTGGAGGCGCTGGTGCGCTGGCGGCACCCCGAATTCGGCCTGGTCTCCCCCGCCGAGTTCGTGCCGCTGGCCGAAGAAACCGGCCTCATCGTCGAACTGGGCGACTGGGTGCTTCGCGAAGCCTGCCGGCAGGCGGCCCTCTGGGACTGGCAGGGCCGCTTGTCGGTCAATGTATCGGCGGTGCAGTTCCGCCTGGGAGACGTGGTGGGCAGCGTCCGCGCTGCGCTCCGGGCCGCAGGCTTTCCGGCCTCGCGTCTCGACCTCGAAATCACCGAATCGGTGTTTGTCGGCAATGATGCGAGGACCGTGGCGGCGCTCGCCGATCTGCGCGGCTCCGGCGTCCGCGTCGCGCTCGACGATTTCGGAACTGGTTATTCGTCCCTGAGCTATCTGGCGCAGCTGCCGGTCGACAAGATCAAGATCGACCAGTCGTTTGTGCGGGGCCTGCCTGATCCGGAACGGCAGGTCATCGTCGAGACCGTGCTCTTGATGGCGCGGCGGCTCGGCAAGCTGGTGATCGCCGAGGGTGTCGAGACCGACGAGCAGCGCCGCTACCTGGCGCTGGCCGGCTGTCCGGTGGGTCAGGGTTACCTGTTTGCGCGCCCGAGCGCGCCGGAGGCGATCGGCCTCCGGTCAAGACAGGTGGATGCCGCCTAGAACTTCCAGCCCAGGCCGGCGCGGATCACCGCATTGCTCGGCTCGCTGCTGCCGTAGGGAGCACCGCCGCTGTTCAAGGTGTTGACGCCGAAATGGGTCCAGGTGGCCTGCAGGCGGGCCATGATGTTGTCGGTGACCATCATGTCGACGCCGAGGCCGAGCTGCCAGCCACCGGCAGTGTAGGCGGAATCGGCAGTGCCGGTGAACGGCGACATGTCGAACCGGCCCCAGTTATAGCCGACGATGCCATAGGTGAGCACGTTCGGTGCCACCGGATAGCCGAGGGTGGCGCGCACCGACGCGTCCCATTTCAGGGCACCGTAATTGGCGGCGTTGTAGAGATATTCCGTCGCGACGTTGTTGACCTCGGCGTCGACGCCGAGCACCAGCCAGTCGGTGACCGTCATGCGATAGCCCGCGAACACGCCGGCATGGCCGCCGATGTCGCCGAGCAACTGTTCTGCGGGCACACCCGGATTGATCTCATGGGTCTTGGTGGCGACGATCGCCGCCTGCGCACCGACGTAGAAGCCATCCCAGACAAAGGACGAGGTCTGGTAGGACTGCGCGTCGACGGTGGGCAGCACCATCACGGTCTCGACCTGCTGCGCCGAGGCGCCCGTTGCCATCAGCAAGGCCGCCGCCGCTACGCCAATTGCCAGCCCCTTGGTCCCACGCATCGTCATCTCCCGCCCAAACACAAACACAATGCCTAAAATTTGCCACGAGTTTTCCCGGGGCAGCAATGACCGATGTGTCACACCCCCGGCAAAACGCCGGGTGGTTAACAGGAGCCTACCGCACGATCAGTGTGCCGGCGCCGAACTCGGTGAACAGTTCCACCAGCACCACATGGGGCATCTTGCCGTTGAGGATGACCACGCCCTCGACGCCCGCATCCAGGGCTTCGAGGCAGGTCTCCACCTTGGGGATCATGCCGCCTGAAATGGTGCCGTCGGCGATCAGCGACTTGGCTTCGCTGACGCTGAGCTCGGGGATCAGCTTGCCGTTGCGGTCGAGCACGCCGGGCACGTCGGTCAGGAACAGCAGGCGCTTGGCGCCCAGCGAGCCAGCGATGGCGCCTGCGAACGTGTCGGCATTGATGTTGTAGGTGTTCCCGTCGCGACCGGGCGCCACCGGTGCGATGACCGGGATCATCTCGGAGCGCGCCAGGAGGTCGAGCAGCGTGCGGTCCACCTCCACCGGCTCGCCGACAAAGCCGAGATCGAGCACCCGCTCGATGGCCGAGCCGGGGTCGTTGACGGTCTTGTGGGCCTTCCTGGCGAAGACCATGTTGCCGTCCTTGCCGCACAGACCGATGGCCCATTCGCCTTCGGCATTGATCAGCGCGACGATTTCCTTGTTGATCGAGCCGGCCAGCACCATCTCGACCACGTCCATGGTGCGTTGGTCGGTGACGCGCAGCCCGCCCTCGAACTTGGACTCGATCCCGAGGTTCTTGAGCATCTGGGCGATCTGTGGCCCCCCGCCATGAACGACGATGGGGTTGACCTTGCTCTGCTTGAGGAGGGCGATATCGCGGGCAAAGGCGCGGCCAAGGGCAATATCCCCCATGGCGTGGCCGCCATACTTCACCACCACGGTCTTGCCCTCGTAGCGCTGCATATAGGGCAGCGCCTGCGCAAGGATCCCGGCATCATGCGAGAAGCGGTCGTTCTGGGCGTCGAGATCGGACATGCACAATCCTGTTAGGCGGCCGGACAACGGGCGGCATCGGTCTAGACCATAGCGCCCCTGACGAAAAGGTCGAGATGTCCACACCGGAGCGATCCATTTGGCTTATCCTGCGTTAAGCCTGCTGGCAAAGAGCGAGAGGAACCGGTAGACGATGACGATGCAGACGCCGAGCGCCGACATCGCCGACCTGATCAGCCGCTGCGCTCTCAAGGACAGAGCGGCCTTCCGCACCCTCTATGAGCGCACCTCCGCGAAACTCTTCGGCGTGGTGCTCCGTATCTTGAAGGACCGTGCGGAGGCCGAAGAGGCCATCCAGGAAGTCTACGTCAAGATCTGGCAGCGGGCCGACCGCTTCATACCAGGCAACACCAGCCCAATCAGCTGGCTGGTGGCGGTGGCGCGCAATCACGCGCTCGACATTCTGAGGGCCCGACGTCCGGTTTCCGACGCCATCGACGTCGCGCTCGACCTGCCTGACGACGCCCCCTCGCCCGAACGGGCGACCGAGGCCAGCCAGGAGAAGGCGCGTATCGATCACTGCCTCGGCACGCTCGATCCCGATCGTGCCAACGCCGTCCGCGGCGCCTATCTCGATGGCATGAGCTACGAGGAACTGGCGCAACGCTATACGGTGCCGTTGAATACGATGCGGACCTGGCTGCGCCGGAGCCTCATCAGATTAAGAGAGTGCCTGACGGCATGAGCATGGACGAGGACATCGACGGACCGGACGGAGCGCGGGCGCAGGTCGCCGAATACGTGCTCGGTCTGCTCGACGCCACCAGCCATGCGCAGGTGGAGCAGATGATCGCGGCCAATCCGCGCCTTCAGGCCGAGCGCGACTTCTGGGTGTCGCGCTTTGCCGGGATGGACAGCGAATTCGCCGAAGTGGCGCCGCCGGCCCGGGTGCTCGGCGCCCTCGAGACCCGCCTGTTCGGTGCCAGCCAGCGACGGAGCACCTGGTGGGATTCGCTGGCGCTGTGGCGCGGTCTCGCTGCTGGCGCCCTGGCGGTCGCGGTGGTCGCGGTGGGTTTTGCCGCCTTCGAACCGCGCCAGGACGTGACCAGCCTCACCAACCAGCTTGTGGCCGCGCTGGAGGAAGAAGGCAGCGACGTCCGCTTCCTGGCCTTCTATGACGGTGCAGGTACGCTCCGGCTGACCGCCCTGTCCGGCAATGTGGCGCCGGACAAGGACCTGGAACTCTGGGCCATCCAGGACGACACCGTGACCTCCATGGGCGTCGTGCCGGTCGGCGAGGCGATCCAGGTCAAGGTCGCCCCCAATATTCTGGCGGGCTGGGGCGAGGGCTCGGTGCTCGCGCTCTCGCTCGAGC
>JAEZFJ010000357.1 GCA_023437755.1 Pseudomonadota bacterium | reverse complement strand
GCTGGCGGAACAGCGGGTACTTGAAGTGGTGGTACTCGAGGTTCGCGATGGTGTGGCTCATATTGTCCTCACCCGACAGGAATGGCTTTTCCCACAGCACTTCACCGTCGCGCAGGATACGGGAGGTGCCACGAATATCGGCCGGCAGGTCGCCGACCAGCAGTTCCGGCCCGAACGAGCATGCCCGCAGCTTGGAGTGGGCAAGATAGAGGTAGTTGATCCGTTCCGTCACGTGGTCCGAAAATTCGTTGGCCAGCGCGAAGCCCAGGCGGCGCGGCATGCCGTTCTTGTCGATCAGGTAGATGCCGGCGATCTCCGGCTCCTCGCCCGCATCGAGTGCAAACGCGGGGGAGGGGATCGGATGGCCGGGGTTGGCCACGATGTGGCCGTTGCCCTTGTAGAACCATTCCGGCTGCACGCCCTTCATGCCGCCCGCGGGTTTGCCGCCCTCGAGGCCCATGCGGAACATCTTCATGGAATCGGTGAGCTCGCCCTCGGGCTTGTCGGTCTTGTGCATGGCGTCACGTGTCGCCGCCGAGCCGAGATGGGTGAGACCGGTACCCGTGACGTGCAGGTGTGCCTTGTCAGGGTGGTCGATGGGCGCCAGCATCCGGCCTTCGGCCAGAAGAGCCGCGATGTCCTCGGTTTCCCCCCCGCCGTGCTGCGCAACCAGCGCTGGCAGGCCACCGGTCTTCAGGTTTTGCGCTTCCCAGGCAAGGCTGTAGACACTGGTGGCACCGTTCACCCGGCGGGCGACGCCGCCTTCGACCTGTGCTACCGCGCGTTCACCGGCACGGTCGAAATACTGGATCAGGTTCATCGGCGGGCTCCTCGGCGCGACGGTCAGAAAAGGTGGCGGCATAGAACGCAACAGCGCTTCGGCTGTCCAGAGGCAAAAAATCATACTTTTGATGCTGAGCCGATGAAGTGGGAGCGCTGATGTTCTCATTTTGTCCCTTGACGCTACCGGAACATTATGAGAACAAAGACGTCACTGATACTTGCTGTTCATCGACGGTCTGGTCGCGTTGCGCGGGCTGTCCGGGCGTGGAATAAGGAGACGGACTCATGGCTAACGCGCCGCTGCGTATCGTTGAAGGTGGATCGATGGACAAGGATAAGGCGCTTGCCGCCGCGCTCAGCCAGATTGAGCGCAATTTCGGCAAGGGCTCCATTATGCGCCTTGGCGAAGCGTCCTCGATCGAAGTGGAATCGATCTCCACGGGCTCGCTCGGCCTTGATATCGCGCTCGGCATTGGCGGCTTGCCCAAGGGGCGTATTGTCGAGATTTTCGGGCCGGAATCCTCAGGCAAGACCACGCTTGCGCTCCATGTCATCGCCGAAGCCCAGCGCAAGGGTGGCATCTGTGCCTTCGTCGATGCCGAGCATGCGCTCGATCCGATCTATGCCCGTAAGCTCGGCGTCAATGTCGACGACTTGCTGATTTCCCAGCCGGACGCTGGCGAGCAGGCGCTCGAGATCACCGACACCCTGGTGCGCTCCGGCGCTATCGACGTGCTGGTTGTGGACTCCGTGGCGGCGCTGACGCCGCGTGCCGAACTCGAAGGCGAGATGGGTGATTCCCTTCCGGGCCAGCAGGCTCGCCTGATGAGCCAGGCCATGCGCAAGCTGACCTCCTCGATCTCGAAGTCGAAGTGCCTCGTCATCTTCATCAACCAGATCCGCATGAAGATCGGTGTGATGTATGGCTCGCCTGAGACCACCACGGGCGGCAATGCGCTCAAGTTTTACGCCTCCGTGCGCCTCGACATCCGCCGCATCGGTGCCCTCAAGGATCGCGAGGAGATCGTCGGCAACCAGACGCGCGTGAAGGTGGTCAAGAACAAGCTTGCCCCGCCGTTCCGCCAGGTCGAATTCGACATCATGTATGGCGAAGGCATCTCAAAGACCGGCGAACTGCTCGATCTCGGGGTGAAGTCCGGCATTGTCGAGAAGTCGGGTGCCTGGTTCTCCTGGGATTCGCAGCGTCTGGGGCAGGGGCGTGAGAATGCCCGTCAGTTCCTCAAGGACAATCCGAACGTCGCCAACACCATCGAGCAGGGCGTGCGCGAAAGCTCAGGCTTGTTGGGTGAGGTCCTGCTGGTGGCGGGTGGCGATGACGCCTCCGAGGACGCCGAGTAAATCCTTCTCCCATGCAGGGACTATCAAGGCACCGCTTGCGCGGTGCCTTTTCTTTGTGGCTCCGGCTCCCGAGAGGGGCGAAAGGCGCGGCAATACTGGACATTGCCGCAAGCCGCACGATAGAAAGCCACCCGATCTCGCCACGGCGCCCGCCGTGCCCGCTTGCCCAATGAAAGCCCGTTGATGACCAGCGTAAACGACCTCCGTTCGAGCTTCGTCGATTTCTTCGCCCGCAATGGCCATGAGGCCGTGGCGTCGAGCCCGCTGGTCCCCCGGAACGATCCGTCGCTGATGTTCACGAATGCGGGCATGGTGCAGTTCAAGAACGTCTTCACCGGCGTTGAAAAGCGTCCCTATTCCACTGCCGCAACCGCCCAGAAGTGCGTGCGCGCTGGCGGCAAGCACAACGATCTCGACAATGTCGGCTTCACCGCCCGGCACCACACCTTCTTCGAGATGCTCGGCAACTTTTCGTTCGGCGACTATTTCAAGGAACGCGCCATCGAACTGGCGTGGACGCTGCTCACCAAGGACTGGGCGCTGCCGCGCGATCGGCTGATGGTCACCATCTACGAGGACGATGACGAGGCGCATGCCCTTTGGAAGAAGGTGGCGGGCCTCAGCGATGACCGAATTGTCCGGCTCGGCGCCAAGTCCAATTTCTGGCAGATGGGCGATACCGGCCCCTGCGGTCCCTGCTCGGAAATCTTTTTCGACCACGGTGCCGATGTGTGGGGTGGCCCGCCGGGGTCGCCCGACGAGGATGGCGACCGCTGGATAGAGATCTTGGACCTCGTGTTCATGCAGTACGAACAGCATGGGGACGGCTCCCGCACGGGCCTGCCGCGCCCTTCCATCGACACCGGCATGGGTCTCGAACGCATGGCGGCAGTCATGCAGGGCGTTCACAACAACTATGACATCGACCTGTTCCGGGCGCTGATCTCCGCCGCGTCGAGCGCCACCGGTGCTGATGTTGACGGCCCGGGCAAGCAGAGCCTGCGGGTCATTGCCGATCACCTCCGGTCGATGAGCTTCCTGATCGCCGAAGGCGTTCTGCCCTCCAACGAAGGCCGTGGCTACGTGCTGCGCCGGATCATGCGCCGTGCCATGCGCCACGCCACCCTGCTCGGTGCGAACGAGCCGGTGATCCACAAGCTGGTTCCCGCGCTGGTCCGCGAGATGGGCCAGGCTTACCCCGAGCTCAGCCGCGGCGAGGCGATGATCACCGAGACGGTCCGCCTCGAGGAAGGACGCTTCCTCAAGACCCTCGGCCGCGGCCTGCAGATTCTCGCCGATGAAAGCCGCGATCTGAACCAAGGCGACGTGCTCAACGGCGCCACCGCCTTCAAGCTCTACGACACCTATGGTTTTCCGCTCGACCTGACTCAGGACGCGCTGCGCAATCGCGGGGTGAGCGTCGACCAGGCCGGGTTTGATGCCGCCATGGCGGCGCAGAAGGCGGAGGCGCGCAAGAGCTGGGCCGGTTCCGGCGAAGCGGCGACCGACACCATCTGGTACGGGCTGGCCGACAAGGTGGGACCCACCGAGTTCCTCGGCTACGAAACGGAAGTCGCCGAGGGCGAGATCAAGGCACTGCTCCGCGACGGTGTCGAGGTGTCCGTGCTCTCGGCCGGCGAGACCGGCATTGCCGTGCTCAACCAGACTCCATTCTACGGGGAAAGCGGCGGTCAGGTCGGCGATAGCGGCCAGCTCAGAGCCGAGGGCGTGTCCGCCACCGTCACTGATACCCACAAGCACCATGGCGTCTTCGCGCACCAGGTGAGCGTCAGCGAAGGTGATCTGCGGGTCGGCCAGGCGGTGGAACTCGTCGTCGATCATTCCCGCCGCTCGGCCATTCGCGCCAATCACTCCGCGACCCACTTGCTGCATGAAGCCCTGCGGATCGTGCTCGGTGACCACGTCGCCCAGAAGGGCTCGCTGGTG